>JANLRI010000164.1:0-12408 GCA_031361565.1 Betaproteobacteria bacterium
TGGCCATGGTGGAGGCCGTTGTGCACGGTGAGGCGCAGTCATTCAATTCCGGCGTTTCTTTGGACCGTGGTTCAGTGATTCGGCGTCGCCGAGGCACAAAATTGGTCGAGGAAATCGCCACAGAAATGTGTGCAAGATTCCCCGACCTGCTTGTAAACGCACCCTTGGCCGTCGACATCATCCGGTCAGAAAGAGATGCTCGATGAACACCGATGCTCAAGTTCTTTACCTTGCAGAACCTCCGCCGCAATACCTTGCCCGACCGCCGGTCGTAATCGATTGCAGCGTGTTCGCGGCCTTCGTTTTTCGAGGAATCGGTGCGGCCGAAGCGCTTGCTCGCTCGGGTGGTAAGTCTTTACATGCATCCTTTCTCCTAGAAGTCGAAATGGCGAGCGTTGCCTTAAAGAAGCGTCTGCAAGGCTTCGGCGACTTAGCCAAAGAGGGCATCCAGCAGTTTGAGACCGCCGATATCCAGTTTCATGCAATAAGCCCTTCTGGTGCGCTCGAGCTTGCTACCCTCTATCAACTCACAGCCTATGACGCTGCCTCCCTTTGGTTAGCCACCGAGCTAAAGTGCCCACTGCTCACCTTTGACGAGCGCCTAGGGAAAGCTGCAAAAACGCATCTTGCCTTGCTGCCTTAAATCCATCACGCGAACACTAGAGACACGCAATCATTGCACTCTGTGATCACAAGACAAGGTGATCGCGGGATAAAGCAATCCGGCCAGCGGCCGACTTTCACCGCAAGACTTGCTCGGCCCGATCCAACCAAGAGGCAAGCGCATCCAATAAGTCTTTTTGACTGAAAGAACAGCTTTCTTCACTGAATGCTGCGCCCGACTCTAGCCTTTGCAGAATGTTTTCAAGCGCGTCGGTAAAACGTTCCGGTAAGGTTTTGAGCAATTCGGGTTGCTCGCGCCACAGCCTTGCAAAAGCCTGCATATTGTCGGGTGACGTTTGCAAACTATCGCGAAGCTCGGGCGGAATAGACACGTTTCAAGCGGGGCCGGAGACGCGGACTAGCCGCGACCAATATAGGGCATCTTGGTCGCCATGATGGTGATGTGAAAGATATTGCTCTCGAGCGGCAGGCTGGCCATTTGCAGGACTGCTTGCCCGACGTGCGCTACATCCATAATCGGCTCAATGCGCATCGTGCCATCGGGCTGCAGCACTCCTTTTTTCATGCGCTCAGTCATCTCAGTACCGGCATTGCCAATATCGATTTGACCCACCGAAATGTTGTAGGCGCGCCCATCCAAGGCCGAGGCCTTAGTAAGACCAGAGATCGCATGCTTGGTCGACGTGTAGGGTGATGAGAATGGACGAGGCGCATCCGCCGAGATTGAGCCATTGTTAATAATGCGGCCACCCATAGGGTCTTGTGCCTTCATTATCTTGAAGGCTTCTTGAGTACACAGGAAAGCGCCCGTGAGATTTGCATTGACTGCCCCCATCCACTGCTCAAAGGTGATGTCCTCCAATGGCACGGGCGGTGTGCCGCTCCCAGCATTGTTGAACAGTACGTCGAGGCGACCATAGGTTTGCTTGGTCACGGCGAAAAGATTCTTGACGGACTCTGGCTGGCCAACATCGGTCGATACGGCAATCGCGCTTTTCGACAAATCACCCAGTCGCCCAAGCGCCTCATTGAGTGCTTCCAGACGACGGCCGGCCATCACCACTTTGAAGCCCGTGCCTAAGAGTGCCTTGGTGGCTGCAAAGCCGATGCCGGTTGCGGCGCCGGTCACGATGGCAACTTTGCCTTGATTCGAAGTAGAGCTCATGCTGATCCTTTGACGTAAGCCCTACATTTTGTCACGGCTTGTGAGCCCGCGTGCTGTGGCGTTGCGCTTTTGCTCGGAGCTTCTTCAAGTTTCTCTCGACAGGATGGGAAACCGGCGTTTAACGCTGGCCCAGGCTCAATATTTGCGATCCCCGCCAGTTTGCCCCAGGTTTGAGGCTGATGGCCTGATCAATGCACGCCGCCTCAATGCACAGCATTTCACGGTATCCGTCACTTGGCATGTCGGCCAATTGCGCACACAAGGTGGCGCCCGGGTTCCAAACAACCGTCTCGGTGAAAGTTGCGCTCTGTTCAATGAATAAAGAAGCCTCTGGTGTTTGCAAACCAAGTAAGGCGGGAGCCGCCTGATATACGCGATCAGTCTCACTCAAGAAATGCAGGTCTTCGGCGGCCTGCGGCTGCACTGTTCCGGGCGATTTTAGATCCTTGACGGCATCCCAGTACCGAACGCCCTGCAATCCTTTCACGCAGGTTTGGGCGATATCCGAGACTCGTAAATAAGTATGCAAAGCGAGGGCAAAAGACCATTCTTTGATGTCCCGATTGCTGATCGAAATGGTGATCTTGAGTTGATCCATTTCAAGATGGACCAGCAAAATCACTTCGAATTTGTAGGGCCAAAGACTCTGAGTTTCGTGGCTAAGCGACGCATGAGTGAGCCCCAAGGCAAGGCTTGCGCAAGGTTGCGACGACGACGCGGCGCTCGCCAGGTCAATATTCGTCAGCCGACTTGGGTCGAGCACCGACCAAGCCAGTGATCGCGCGAAGCCGTGCTTGGGAAGCATATGATCGCCCACCTTTCTCTGATTAAACTGAGGAAAGCAAACCGGGACTCCGCCTCGAATGGCGTTGTGCCCGTCAAAGATCGCCCGTGGGCTCAAGTAAAGGCGCTCCACAGCGTCACTGGTTCGCCAGGAGAGCACTTGAGCGCCGTGTAAGGACACGAGCACGCGATCCCCGCTGGGCAAGTGTAAGTCGACGCAGGGTTGATTCCGGAAAGTGACAGTTTTTGCGGGACGGTTCATCAAAATCAAGTTTGCAAGATTGAAACCCCCATAGCTTAGTCGAACAGGCGACCTGCGCCGCCGAAGAACCCGCCCCGGACAAATGGAGACGCATGGCCCTGGGACGCGTTTGCTTGGCTTACACTTAAATTATGGATAACCAAACGAACCTCGAAAGCTCCCGCGACAGCGTCATTGAAACCTTGAGCGACGGGCTGCTTTTGCGTTTGAATCGCCCGGCCAAACTAAATGCGATCACTAAGCCGATTCTGCTCAGTCTCGCGGCTTGCCTGGATCAGCTTGAAAAGGCAGAAAGGGACGACGGCCGCCCAAAGATTCTGATCATCACCGGGGAAGGTGCGAAGGCGTTTTGCGCGGGCACGGATTTGGCCGAGACTGCGACCCTGTCCATGGCCGAGCGAGACACTAAAACGGTGATGGCGCGCGACCTATTGGTAAGACTGTCACGCTCTAAAGTGATCAGCGTGGCCGCCATTAACGGGCTGGCCTTTGGTGGCGGCATGGAGATGGCGATGGCCTGCACTTTCCGCGTTGCCGCAGATCATGCTACTTTTTCCCTACCCGAAATCAAGCTCGGTCTTTTGCCCGCCTACGGCGGTACGCAGTTTTTGCCGCCCCTGGTCGGCAAAGCCCGGGCGCTGGAAATCATGTTGACCGGCAAGGTTCTTGGCGCGCACGAGGGGCGAGACATGGGTCTCGTGAATCGTCTGGCGCGCACGGATTCTTTGCTTGCCGATTCCTTAGCTATGGCCGCTGAGGTGACCCGTTTCAGTCCCTTGGCAATCCAGGCCATTCGTGAATGCGTCGTGGCGGCAAGCGAAGAGGTGAGTGATGCTGGCCTGAGCGTGGAGGATCGGCTGGTTCGTAAGGTTTTCAACGGTGAAGACGCCCAAGAGGGGATTACCGCTTTTCTAGAGAAGCGCCCGGCAGTGTTTAGGGGGCGGTGCTGATGCGCTGCACATGACTGAGTCATACCGGCCTCTTCTTGATGTACCCAATGGGCGATAGGGTTTTGCTCCATCGCACCGCCATGAGTAAGTTCGGTTTCAGACTCGGGGGCATCACGATTTCATTTTATAAGCGATAATTTAGTGGATGAAGATCCGGAAAATTGCAGGAGCCCTTGGGGCTGAATTAACAGGCATAAATCTTTCGCAAGAGCTTTCAAGCGCCGAGGCTCAGAGCATTCGACAAGCCCTGCTCGATCATCAGGTGATTTTTCTGCGTGATCAAGATCTCGCACCGGCCGAGTTCCTGGCCTTTGCGCAGGATATGGGTGAGCCGATTGAGTATCCCTTCGTGAAGGGCCTGAACGGCTTTCCTCATATTATTGAGGTCAAAAAGCTTGAGCACGAACGATCAAATTTCGGCGGCATCTGGCACTCAGATACCACTTATCTCGATGTCCCTCCGATGGGCTCGATGCTGCTCGCCCGTGAGGTTCCGCCCTACGGGGGGGACACCCTGTTTGCCAATCAATATATGGCTTATGAGTCGCTCTCCGAAACCATGAAAAGTATGTTGGAAGGACTGAAAGGAATCAGTAGTTCAGCCAAGGCCGACGTATCGAAGACACGCGAAGACCGCATCAAGTCGGACGGCAAGGAAGGGCTTCAGGACGCCGGTAAAAGCGCTGCGCTAAAACAGTATCAAGCCGCGCATCCCATCATCCGCACGCATCCCGAAACGGGCCGCAAATCCTTGTATGTGAATGTGGCGCACACAGCTGGCATTGAAGGCCTGAACGATGACGAAAGTGCGCCTATCCTTAACTTCTTATTTGCGCATCAAGTCAAACCCGAATTCACTTGTCGTTTTGCCTGGGAGCCGAATGCGATCGCGTTCTGGGACAACCGCTGTGCACTTCATAACCCCATCAATGACTACCACGGCTTTCGCCGGGTCATGCACCGAATTACCCTTAAGGGCACGAAGCCCGTTTGAGAAAGAAAGCTTTATGAGCACCAAAAAAATTGAGCACGACGCAATAAGCGCAAGACAATGAGCGAGGCGCGACCCGCCCTCAATCTGAGAGGACAACGCTTCAAGCCGCTGACCTGGGACACCATGACCCCTGACCAAGTTCGCATGGTCGAAAGCGTTTTGACAGGTAAGCGCGGCTCCATGCAAGGCCCTTACAATGTTTTGCTGCGTAGCCCCGAGTTGGGTGATCTGGCCCAGAAGTTTGGTGCTCACACTCGTTTTAATTCGTCTTTGCCGCTGGCACTTAATGAGTTGGCGATTCTAATAGTTGCGCGCACCTGGACAAGCCAATTTGTGTGGTGGGCTCATCGCGCCATCGCCATCGAAGCTGGCCTGGATCGTGACTTGATCCAAGATATCGCGGCTGGCCGGGTACCCCGTGGTCTTGCCAGGTTACCCCACGACGTGGCCGCAGTGTACGGGTTTTGCCAAGAGTTGCAAACGAATCGCAAGGTTTCGGATGCAACGTTCGCGGAGCTGGTCCGGCATTTCGGCGAGGCAGGGGTGGTGGACGTCATGGGCACCATGAGCTACTACACCTTGGTGAGCATGGCGCTCAATGTCGATCAATACCCCTTGCCTGCAGGCGCAGTGGCGGAGCTTCAACCTCTTTAGCAATCCTGGGTTAGGATGGCGCGCTCATTTTTTCTTCTTTAGCTGACGCTCAGCCTCTAGCACTTCGCCAACACTTTGCCAGCGCAGATACTCCTCGGGAGTCTCCAGAGTAATGCGCCCGAACACTGCCGAGCGAAAATCGAGCAACACGGCCTCGGCGACTTTCTGCGAGTTGATGCGATCACCTTTCAGCAAGGCGCCGCGTTTGCGACCAATCTCGACCAGTAACTCCGAGTCAATCAGATTGGCCACACCTTCAATCTTGTAACGCTGCTCGATCATGCTGGGGTAGTTAAGTTTTAGATAGGCCAGAAGCTCGAACGAGACTTCCTCCTCATTGAACGCATTGCGCCCGATTGCGCCACTGGCCGCTAAGTTGTAGCCACTTTCTACCGCAATGATTTTGGGCCAGAGCATGCCAGGGGTATCGAAAAGGGTAAATTCTTTACTCAGATCGATGCGTTGCTCCAACTTGGTAATGCCCGCTTCGTCACCGGTTTTTGCGATGCGCTTTCCCGACAGGGTATTTATCAAGGTAGATTTGCCAACGTTGGGAATGCCGCAGATCAACACTCGCATGGGTTTGAGTGCGCTGCCTCGATTCGGCGCGAGCAGGCGGCATTCGGCCAGTAGCCTCTGGCTGGGTGCGATCACGGAGGCATCTAGGCCCAGAGCACGAGTCCCGGGCTGGCTGTTGTAATGCTCTAGCCAAAGCGTGGTCCGTGCCGGGTCCGCCAAATCTTGCTTATTGAGCACTTTGAGTTTGGGCTTGGTTCCGGTCAGCTCAGCCAACATGGGGTTGGCGCTGGAGCCGGGCAGGCGAGCGTCAAGCAGCTCGATCACCACGTCGGTGGTTTTCATGCGTTCGGTGATGGCCTTCTTGGTCAAATGCATGTGACCGGGGAACCATTGAATCGCCATAACTAGTGTGAACTCGGTTTTGTGGAGAGTCAGGTTATACCTGAAGGCCTAAAAAGGGCAGCCTGGGCTGCTAAATCTGCCTTATTTCCGAGTTTTCGGCGTTCCCCTTACACCTCCTTACATCTCTTGCAGGTTTTAGGTCGGCGATGAGACGTTCTTAGCCGTCTATGGAGTACACCCCAAAACATAGGAGATGATGATGGGCAACAAATTGATGAAAACGGTTCAAGCAAGCGCCCTGGCGGCTGTAGCTTCCCTCGGCATGATCCATAGCGCTCATGCTGGCGGCAACAATGTCATCGGTGCCGTGATTGGCGCTGGCGCCGGGACCATGATTGGACGCGAACTTGGTGGCCGTGAAGGCGCCATCATTGGGGCCGCTGTGGGTGCTGCACTCGGCACCGTGGTAGCAACCGAGCGTCACCATACCCAGCCCGTCTATGTACAACCTGCACCGGTTTACCAGGCCCCTGTTGCATACCCGGTGCCGCCGGTGTATCAGGCGCCGGTTGTATATCCTGCTCTGCCAGTCTATCAATCACAGCCGATCTACCAGGGTCCAAGGACCTATTACCCGCCCGTGCTTGTAGCGCCAGGTCCCGTCTACCGCGTGCCTCAGACTGTCGTCTATGCACCGCCAGCGGTCGTAATGCAACCGGGATGGGGGCGTGGCCATCACCATCAGCATGGTGGCTATGATCGTGGTGTCCAGGCGGGTCAAAACTACGGTTATGGTTCTGATCGCGGCCACGGCAACCCGTACCGCTACTAATTGTGAGCTACCTTCAGGCGTCTTGGACGCTTGAGGGGGCGCTTGTCTCGGGTCTGAGGTTTTTTTGCTAAGGTTCGTGATTCACATTCAACGAAGCGAGCAAAAATGACAACGCAAGGTTTTGTAGTGACCCATGCCAAAGAGGCAAAGTTTGAGCGGGGGCTTCGCTCATTCTTCGAGTATCGCGATTTAGGAATTAAAGAAGCCACTCAGGGTCGAGTGGTCGCTCATGTAATTCGCTCGGCGAGTGGCACGGATTTCTCAAGCCAACCCCATCGTCATGGCGCTACGTTTCAGCTCGTATACGTCCTAAAAGGCTGGATAGAGTTCGAGTACGAGGGGCAGGGCAGGGTCCGATTGGAAGCCGGCTCCTGTGTCTATCAACCGCCTGAGATTCGCCACCGCGAAACGGGTCACAGTGAGGACATTGAAATACTCGAAATTGTGCTTCCTGCGGACTTCAAGACTGAAGAAGTCGATTCAGTGGACCTTTAAGAGGTCGCAAGTTCATCGCATGCGGCGTATGTTTTCTCGTCGACGATGATTTTCACGGTTTCAGAGTCGAATTTTTGGATATCATTACGGGGATGATTAAATTCTGCCCAGTCTGCCACGAGGACAATCTCTCAAACGCTCGATTTTGTTCGAGTTGTGGGTCTGTGATTGCTCACATTGAACCAAGCTTTTCAGGTTTTGGTACAAGAGAGTCGAAGGAGGAGGCTTCAATACCCGGCTTAGCGCCGGTACATGTGTTGAGGCCGAACGCGAACGCAGATTTAGCGGATCGTTTGGTCGCCCTATCTGAGGCCCCAAGGCTAGCCCTACCTCAAGGGTCTGCCAAAAAACTCCTTCGCAACCCGCTGGCTGTGGCATGTCTCGCCGGCTTCACGATCCTTGCGCTGACCGCAAGCTTGGCGTGGATTGTGCAGGGTCAGCGACCGTTTGAGGCGGGCACTGCGAGCAAGAATACCGCGAGGGCGCCGGATTTGCAGGCGAAGAAGTGGGTCGCTAAAGACGGCGAGTCGGTTGTCCCTGCAGCAACGGCAATTACTCCCAAGCCACCCCAGGTAGAGACTCTGGCATCGCCGCCCGCCGTACCCTCACCGGCCGCGCTTTCACCGCCCATACCTACACCGGTAGGTCCTGTACAGGTAGTTCCTGCACCCGCCATCGCTTCGCCGACCGTTACCGCGCCGATGGTTACTGCACCCACCGTTACTGCACCCACCGTTACTGCGCCCACCGTTACTGCGCCCACCGTTTCTTCGCCGCCATTTACTGGGCCGAAAGTCACCGCACCGCAAGCTTCGGCAAAAGCTGCCGCGACCCTTGTCCCCCAGGTCGCTCCGTCCAAACTCCATGCCGAGGATCGACTGTCGACTTCAAAGCCTAATGCGAACCCATCAAAACTCACGGCGAAAGCAGAGCCTAAAACCGAGCTTAAAGCAGACGCTAAGGCAGACGCTAAGGCAGACGCTAAGGCAGGAGGTAAAAAGCCTGCTACTGACAAGCTCGCGACGGGTGCAGCAAAATCAAAAGAGCAGATCGCTCAAGAGCAGGCTCTCAAAGAGGGAAGACGCCAAGGCTCTAAGGCCAGTGCGGTCACCGCATCTGCGACCAAGTCTGAGCTTGGTAAGGCGCAGCCCTTGCCTCAAGCTGTTTGGTTGGACCCTTCACCTCGCCCCCAAACTACAGAGGCTGCGAAGCCCATCGCACGCGCCGAACCGCTGGTGGGTGCGTCGTTGCCCAAACAGGCAATGGTCAGCGAGGTCAAAACCCGCGAGCTCAAAGCTAATGTCGAAGCGCTATGTTCCGAGCGATCTAACTTCCTGTCGCGCGGTTATTGCCAAAATCAATATTGCGCCGAGCCGCAACGTAAAAGCGATCCTACGTGTCAGCGGCTACGTCAATACGAAATGGCCCGCCAAAACGTAAATTACTGAGCCTTATCGCTACGCCTTGCATCGGTGGCAGCGGTTTGTACTCTGGCCGGTACCCATTGCTCGCAACCTATTGCTCGCAACCCATTGCTTGACCTCGGAAAAGCTTGACGCGCATACTTGCTTCCGCCAACTCTCAACTTCAAGGAGACTGAATGAAAACCTTTAAATGGACACACTCGCTGGCTGCCATAAGCATTTTTGCGGTGGGCGTTGCGACCGGCTTGGTCGCTCAAACCTTGAACGACTCCGCGCAACGCGTGGAACAAAAGCGTGCCGACCTGAGCGGAGCACCAGGCATGGAGGTCATTGTTTCCACAAGTGAATACAAGACCGGCGAGGCTATCGATCTTCATATTCACCACGGCATTGAGGCCGCCTATGTTGTGCAGGGCGCATCAGTACAGTCTCCGGGTAAGGACCCAATGCCCTTGCCAACTGGGGCGTCGCTGCTGAATTTGCGCGATATAAAGCATGGCGGCTTTAAGGTCGTAAGTGACACTTCCTTAAAACTATTTACTGTCCACATTGTCGATAAAGGCAAGCCTCTGTACGACTATGGAAAGTGAAAGGCCCTCCCCGCCCGGGTGCACCACTGATCTGTTGGCGCGTGCCCTCGCTTCTCGCCTCGCAGAGCGGCTTCGTCAGCCGGTGGTAAGTGAAGCTCGGTGATGTCCATCTTTAGTCAAGCCTTTAACCCGGAAATCGACCGTGCCCTAGTCACTGGTGCGGGCAATGGCATTGGACGAGCCATCGCTCAGGCCCTGGTGGCCGAAGGGGTGCCTACGGTGTTTGCCGACATCAAGCCTGATACCGTTGCTGCGGCGATTAGCGGATGCACCCATCCAAACTTAGCGACGGCCTGGGTAGGAGATCTCGCCGAGCGCAGCGAATGTGATCGGCTGTTGCGAGATGCTCACCTCACCAATGGGCCCATTACTCACTTCGTTCACAGTGCGGCCCCACCGCGGCGCGAGAATGATCATGTGCTCGCCGTTCTCGATGAGACCTGGGTGCGCATGCGCGCGGTGAATGTAGATGCCGGTTTTCATTTGGGTCGCGAAATCTCGAAGTCTCTGATTGCTGCCAAGATTCCCGGGAGTTTGCTTTTTCTGACCTCGCTGCACGCACAAACGCCGCGCAATTTACCGCACTATAGTACCGCCAAGGCGGCGATGGCGATGATGGTGAAAGAGTTTGCGAAGTCGTTGGGTCGCTATCAAATCCGGGTAAATTCATTGGTTCCGGGTGCCATCGCAGCCGGTGGTTTTGTGGCCGATCCTTCATTGGCCCGGCATATTCCTCTCGGGAGACTTGGAAAAAGCGATGATCTTGCGGCCCTGGCGCTGGCGGTCTTGTCGAACAAGATTTCAGGTTACGTGACGGGCACCGAAATTGTGATTGATGGCGGACTCTCGCTGATGAATTGGTTCGAGCCGCCCGACTTCGATGATCCAGGCTAGTTTGACTCACCCTACTAGGAGGGTGCATTGAAGCGCCGCACTGCCCTACAACTTTCCACCTTACTCGGAATGAACCTGACTGGTCCTCCCGTACACTCGGCGAGCAAGGCGGTCGTCACCAGTGTCGAAATGCTGACCATGAGTCATTACATGGCCGGGGCAGCAAAGCGCCGCTTGCCCGCGCAAGCGTTGGAGCAGGCCAAGTTTCATATTCTCGACACCTTTGCCTCCATGATCTCTGGCTCGGCCTTACCTCCCGGCGAGGCTGCACTGCGCTATCTCAAAACCCATGTCGGCAAGGGCGCGGCCAGCATAGTCGGTGCGAGGCTTGAGGCGGGGCCGGTCGATGCGGCGCTTGTTAATGGAGTGATGGGCCACGCCAATGAGACGGACGACTCGCACGGTCGTGCAATGGTGCGTTGGCTCAACTAACGCTGCCGAGGATCCAGCGCATCGCGCAGTCCGTCACCCAGGATATTGAAAGACAAGACCAATAAAAAAATTGACAAGCCTGGCCAAATCGCCATCCAGGGTGCATTGTCGATATAGTTTTTAGCGGTATTGAGCATGCTTCCCCAGCTCGGTGCGGGGGGCTGTTGGCCCAGCCCCAGGAACGAGAGGCTCGCTTCGGCAATCACGGCGGCGGCGATGGCCAGGGTGGCCTGCACCATCAGGGGTGCGGTGATGTTGGGGAGAATATGGCGCAGCGCGATTCGAAGCGGTGAGTTCCCGACAGCTCGGGCCGCTTCAATATAGTCCTCCTCCTTAGTGTTAAGCACCTGGGCGCGGGTCAGCCGGACAAAGATTGGTGCGGCCGAGATGCCGATGGCGATCATGGCATTGGTGAGGCTTGGCCCCAAAAAGGCGGCTAGTGCAATGGCTAAGATAAGAAAAGGACAGGCCAGGAATGCGTCCGTAATGCGAGAGATTACCCCGTCAGTGTAGCCGCCGAAAAAACCTGCGGCTAGGCCAATCGGGATGCCGATCATGAGCGAGATGGACACCGAGATAATGCCCGCCAATAAGGAGGCGCGGGTACCCCAGACGACCCTCGACAAAACATCACGACCAATTTCATCCGTACCAAACCAGTGCTCGACGCTCGGTGCCTTGCGAATCGCCCCCCAGCTGGTGGCGATCGGGTCCTGTGGCGCGACCCAGGGGGCAAAAACCGCTATGACGATAAAGACTAGAACAACGATCAAGCCGAGCATGGCGCCAGGGCGGCGACGAAAGCGTCGCCATGCCCGTTGCCAGGGGCCAGCTGGAGCTTGTCCGCTGACTAATGAGGAAGTGCCGACGAGTGTGTTCACGAGTGGCTATCTCCGCAAGCGCGGGTTGACCAAAAAGTAGGCTAGGTCTGCGAGAAGGTTGAGGCTCATGTAGGCGGTCGCGGTGACTAGGACTACACCCTGTACGACGGCGTAATCACGATTAAACACCGAGTCTACGATTAACTTTCCAAATCCCGGGATCGTGAAAACTTGCTCAGTGAGCACCGCGCCCGAAAGAAGCGTGCCGAGCTCCAATGCACCCAGTGTAATAATCGGAGTCAAGGCATTCCGAAGCGCGTGCTTGAGTACGACGGTGCGCTCGTTCAAACCTTTGGCGCGGGCGGTGCGGACATAGTCCGCAGAAAGCACCTGCAGCATGGCGCTGCGGGTATGTCGCATGAGGATGGCCGCGATGGCATTGCCAAGCACAAAGGCCGGCATGATCATCGCCGATAGATTGCCCCAGAGATTCTCAAAGGGACTGATGTAACCCGAGGCAGGCAACCAGCCGAGCTCGACCGAGAACAATAAGATCAGCAAAATGCCGAGCCAAAAATTGGGTGTCGATAGGCCCCATAAGGCGAATAGATTGGCGCCATAGTCCCA
>JANLRI010000218.1:0-26946 GCA_031361565.1 Betaproteobacteria bacterium
CGCGACGTCTCGAGGCGCGCTAGCCGGTGCCACAAAAAGCCAGCCTGATAGCTCCGCGTCAATCCGTCGTAGCGTCAACCGCTTAATGGCGACATCTCTGCTGAGACCGCCCATCTCCGATTTTGCAAGACGCGCATCCAGCCGCATTAGAAGCTGACCCGCTTTGACGACATCGCCATCTTTCACCTTGATCTCGAGCACCACACCCGACTCGGCCGGATGCACGACCTTGGTGAAGGTCATGGGCACCAGGCGCCCTTGCGCCGAAGCAATGATGTCCAACTTCGCAAACACCGCCCAAACCATGAGCAGCGCGATGAGGATGAGAATCGCAAACAGCATCCCCCGCGGCCAGGCCGAGGGCGGGCTTTGTTGAATGGTCAGCAGGTCAGGCCGGAAGCCATAGGCCTGCCGGTCCAACAATACTGCTTGTCGCTCCATTTTTACGCCCATGTCGGCTTCGTAAGCCCAGTGGCCGCTTGCTGAGCCGCGAGTGCGGCGATCACTAACTGGTCCTGAGTCAGAGGAGCCTGCACCTGGATCGACGGCGCCGCTCCGGTTGCTTGCTCAACAATGAGACTGGTACCCGCCTGTAAGGCCACCCAAGGATTGATCGGAGCAATGGCCGCCGTGCTCAAGGTCTGCAAGGTGTTGCCGATGGTTGAAGTGCGAGTAAGAATCGCATTCCAGTCAAAGTCCCCATAGGTGCTCGCCGTCGTGCTCGCATCGTTCAAGGTTGCATAGCGGTAGGCCAGATCTCCCGCCATGGCCTGGGTATTGCTGCCCGACAAGTAGGCCGTATTCAAGCTTGGCGTCACACTCCATTGACTCAAAGCCGGGTTACTGACCCGAGCCGCATCGAAGCCTTGCACCATCTTGAGGAAGTCAAAGATCACCACTTTGCGGTTCACGAGCTTGTCCGCCGAATTGGTATCAAAGTCGCCCCCTGACGCAGCGGTAATCATTTGAAGCCGGTTGATATTATTACGAATACCCGCTAAACCTGAGTACCAGTCTTTGAACAGTATTTGATCGCCCACCCCTAGGCCCAAAATCAAATCATTACCGACCTTGGACAACTTGAGATCGGCATACTTAATCCCCCCACCAAGACTCACGACATCGGTCTGCGTATCCTGGGTTTGGACCGTATCTTGGCCATCGCCCTTGTTGAACGCCAAGACATCAACACCCGCGCCAGCCACGATCGAGTCGTTGCCCTTGCCCGCAGCGATGAAATCGTTGGCCAAGCCTGCATCGATGGTGTCATTGCCCGAACCCGCATCGATGAAGTCGTTATCGACGCCCGAAGAAATAACATCGTTTCCACTACCCCCCACGATGATATCCAGGCCCGTATCGCCCGTTATCGTGTCGTCCCCTGCGCCACCGGCCAATAGGTCCGAACCCGTACCGCCGAGCAAGATGTCGTTGCCATCACCCGCCCAGATCTCATCTTGAGCGTCACCGCCATCCAGGTAGTCGTTGCCGGTGCCGCCGTCCAAGATATCGAGGTCGCTGTTGCCGTACAGCGTGTCATCACCAGCGCCACCTAGTAAGGTGTCAGAGCCTCGTTCACCGTCCATCCAGTCATTGCCCACACCGCCCTGGAGCCAATCATTATCGTTGCCGCCATAGAGCGTGTCGTTGCCACTCTCTCCAAAAAGCTTATCAGCCCCGGCCCCGCCTAACAGGATGTCATTGCCAGATCGACCATAGAGAACGTCGATTCCTCCACCGCCATCCATGGTGTCGTCCGCACGCGAACCCGTCAACGTATCGACGTTGTTGGTGCCGATGGTGTTGACTAAGGCGGGTTTGACTTGCGCCAAGGTGTAGACAGAACCGTCGGCCATCAGAAAGCGCTCAATGGGTGAGGTGCCGTCCGCGTTCAAGGCAAAATCAACCCCTTGATCGGCTTGCTCTTCGCCCGCCGCATTCAGAACGCTCACATAGATGCGGCGCTGCGTGCCCACCAAGTACTCGCGAGCCGCAATGCTATCGAGCGTTATGCCGGTACCGAACCTCAAAGTGTCCGTACCCCCCACGTCCACAATCGTGTCCCGTCCATCGCCTTGGGTCCAGAGATAAGCGTCGTTACCTAATCCGCCATCTAGCGCGTCATTGCCTACGCCACCTGCCAGTAAGTCCGTGCCATCGCCACCCGATAGGGTGTTGGCCAGCGCGTCACCGACCAGCACGTTAGCAAGCGTGTTACCCGTCGCCGTCACGGCCGAGCCGGTCAGCACGATGTTCTCAACATTTGTTGGAGCCAGGTAGTTGACTCCCGCGTACACCGTGTCGTTACCTTCTGCGCTTAGTTCAGTGACAACATCGCCCGCATGATCAACATAGTAGCGATCATCTCCCGCACCACCGATCAGGGTGTCTGCACCTTGCAGGCCGTCTAGGATATTGGCTAAGGCGTTGCCCGTGACGATGTTACCCAAGGCATTGCCTGTCCCCACCAGCGCGCTACCGGTCAAGTTGAGGCGTTCGACGTGATCGGTGAGCACATAGTTGATCGAGCTATTCACAAGATCGTTGCCCTCGTTGATGAATTCGCTCACCAGATCACCGATATTCTCGACCTGGTAGACGTCATCACCCGCGCCGCCCGCCATACTGTCGCCACCGGTGCCGCCATCCAGCAAGTCATTGCCCCCGGTACCGGTCAGCGTGTCAATGTCAGCACCGCCAAGCAAGATGTCATTACCTAGGCCACCCACCAGAATGTCATTACCCGCAAGGCCGCTCAAAGTATTGCCCAGAATGTTGGCCGTTAAAACGTTCGCGAGCTCGTTACCGGTACCCAAAGTCGCGGAACCGGTGAGGGTCAGGTTTTCGACATTCGTGGTCAATGTGTAGTTGATCGAGCTGCCGACCGAATCGTTGCCTTCGCTCGCAAGCTCTGTCACCAGATCGCCCACGTCGTCCACGACATAAGTGTCCGCTCCGAGACCCCCGGCCATGGTGTCGGCACCTGCCCCACCGTCGAGCAGATCGCTGCCCGCGTTGCCAATCAAGGCATCGTTATCTGCACCACCCAATAGCATGTCATTGCCGCTGCCCCCCACGAGCGTGTCCATCCCTGCGAGACCGCTCAAGGTATCGCCAAGGTTATTCGCAGTCAGAGCGTTGGCCAGATTATTGCCCGTCCCTTGCGTGGCGGGTCCAGCGAGCGTGAGGTTTTCGACATGGGCCGTGAGTACGTAGTTGATCGTGCTCGTTACCGAATCCGTGCCTTCGCCTAACAACTCTGTGACCACATCACCCAGGTTGTCGACCTGGTAAACGTCGTCACCCAAGCCTCCAGTCATCGCGTCCGCACCGGTGCCTCCGTCGAGCAGATCGTTACCCGCGTTACCCGTTAAGGAGTCATTATCAGCCCCACCTAGCAAAGTGTCAGTTCCGGATCCACCAACGAGGGTGTCGTTGCCCGCTAAACCCGTCAGAGTATTACCCAGTGCGTTTGCAGTTAAGACGTTAGCAAGGTTGTTACCGGTGCCCAGCGTGGCTAGGCCGTTCAGCGTGAGGTTCTCGACGTTCGCCGTTAAGGTGTAATTGATTGACGCGGAGACGTTATCATTTCCTTCGTTCAAGGCTTCCGTCACAAGATCACCGGCCTGCTCGACCATGTAGCTGTCGTTGCCCGTGCCACCTGCCATAGAGTCGGCACCCAGCCCCCCATCCAGGAGATCATTCCCATCGTTGCCGCTCAAGGTGTCGTTATCAGCACCACCCAGCAAGGTGTCTTGACCAAGGCCACCCATGAGCACGTCATCGCCCGCGAGGCCTGACAAGGTATTGCCGAGGCCATTGGCGACCAGCGTGTTGGCGAGGACATTACCCGTGCCCAAAAGAGCAGCACCCGACAGGGTTAACTTCTCAACATTGGTCGTGAGGGTGTAATCAATGGACGAATTGACACCGTCGTAGCCCGCAGCAAACGCCTCGGTGACAACATCACCCACCTGGTCGACGAAATAGGTGTCATCACCCGAACCACCAGCCATGGCGTCCGCCCCCGTACCTCCATCGAGCACGTCATTACCGGCATTGCCCGTCAACGAGTCGTTATCCGCGCCACCGAGCAAGAGATCGTTACCTACACCGCCGAGAAGACTATCGTTACCGGCAAGGCCAGAAAGCGTATTACCCAATCCATTTGCAGTCAGCACATTGGCCAGCTCGTTACCGGTCCCCGCCAAGGCGACTCCCGTGAGCGCGAGGTTCTCAACGTGAGAAGCCAGTGAATAACTGACTGAAGCGGTGACCAAGTCAATGCCTTGAGCCGTGTTTTCCTCGACAAAGTCGTTAAGGTCATCGACCATGTAATGATCGTTGCCAGCGCCGCCCGCCATCAGATCACCACCACTACCGCCATCCAAGAGATCGTCACCTGCGCCACCACTCAAGATGTCGTTGCCACCGAGTCCCAGCAAAGTCGATGCCAGCGCTGAATTTCCGTCAAGACGGTTCTCCAGTTCATTGCCAGTGCCTTGAGTCGCGCTTCCAAATAAGCTCAGATTCTCAACGTTAGCGGTCAATGCGTAGTTGATACTGCTCTTGACCCGGTCTACCCCATTGTTCGCGAGCTCAATCACTTGATCGCCAGCGGACTCCACCGTATAGGTGTCATTCCCCGCGTTGCCCCGCATGACGTCGGCACCCACGCCACCGTCCAGTTCGTTATCGGCAATGTTTCCGACCAAGATGTTGTCGAGCTGATTGCCCGTGCCATTGATCGAGGCCGATCCGATCAGTGTCAAATTCTCGACATTACCCGCGAGGGCATAGGTGATGCGGCTTCGAACTTGATCCGTACCTTCACCGGCCAACTCCACCACCACGTCGCCCGCGTCATCTACAAAATAGGTGTCATCACCGATACCACCGATCAGTTGATCGGCACCGAGTCCACCATCAAGCGTGTCATTACCGGCCAACCCAGTCAGCACGTTGGCCAAATTGTCACCAACGAGCTTGTTGTCGGCCGCATTGCCCACTCCGTGGATCGCCGCGCCATCGAGTGTGAGGTTCTCAAAGTTTGCCAACAAGGTGTAATCGATGCTCGATTGAACCGTGTCGACTCCTTCACCAGCATTTTCTATAACGATGTCTCCGGCAGAATCGACCTCATAGAGATCATCTCCAGTGCCCCCTTCCATCGTTTCGTTGCCAGCCCCACCCGCGAGAATGTCGTTGCCCGCATCACCGTAGAGTAGATCATCCCCATTCAGGCCATGCAACTCATCGTCACCCGAGCCGCCCATGAGGGCGTCAACGCCATCTTCGCCGAAGAGCTTATCATCGCCCGAATCGCCAGAGATCACATCATTGCCATCGCCGCCTGAGATAAAATCATTGCCTCCGCCTCCAAAGGCGACGTCATTACCCGCGCCCAGCATGATCAAGTCATCGCCTGCGCCGGTTGCGTCGTCTCCCAGGACGAAGTCGTTGCCATCACCCGCGAAGACTTTGTCATTGCCCGCACCAGCCAAGACCACGTCATTGCCAAGTCCTGTGAAGATCACGTCGTCACCGTCACCGGCATCGACCACATCGTCACCGACGTCATCGACCACCGCATCGTTGCCCGCACCAAGGATATGGCTGTCCGAGCCCTCTGTACCTAAGGTCAGATCACGGCCCGCATCCCCTGTCAGCGTTTGCCCGGGTTGATTGTGAGTCAACGGAACCACCTCGGTTTGCCCGGTGGCTCCCGTGGTGCGAACCTCATCCAAATACCGGAACGAGACATCGGCAATGGCTAAGGTCGTGCCATCGGTTTTCGTGAGCGAGCCCGTGCCATGCACCGTTTGGTTGTTAATGATCTGGAAACGCCCGTCACTGGACAAACCAATCTCACTGATCCCCATGGCGGTCAAGCCTTTGAACTCACCCGCATCGGTCACGCCGTTGGAATTCGCATCCCGCCACACGCCAAACTTTGACCACTCCGCATCTGCGGCTGTGAATTTGCCGTCTTTGTTGGTGTCGAAAGCGGCGAAGCCCTCCAAGTCGGTTTGCGCGCCCTGCTTGAACCGTGTGAAGGAGAGTTCTAAGCCATTATCCACCTTGCCGTTACCGTTTTGGTCATAGGCGAGCAATCCATCGTTGGGATCGATCCAGGAGGTCCGTCGCGCCCAGCCGTCTCCGTTGACATCAAAGAACACGTTCGAGTCGTCAACATCCGTAAAATGAAAGCCATCGCCATTCAAATCTAACGCGATCGGTTTTTTGCTCGCATTTTGCACGACCGGGTTGGGTCTTGGGCCATAGTGCGTGACCGTGACATCTTGATAGGTGACATCACCCTGATCGCTCGTGACTTTGACTTTAAATACATCGTTGAAGCGCTCCTCATTCTTTCCTGCGTCGTCCGTGGTGACGTTGAGTCCCACAGGCTCGCCATTGACGTTCTGGCTCACAAAGCGGCGACCGGTATACTCGAAACGACCAGTGCTTGCATTCACCGTGAAATTGCCGAACACCCCTTGCTGAGTGACCTCGTAGGTAAAATTCGCTGGGCCATCAGGGTCCACGGCGGAAACGTAGCCGTCATTCCATTGCACCGTCTCGGAAGGAATAGGAGTGTTGTGATATACAAGCCCGGGCGCTGCATCGAATAGATACTCTTGCCCATCAACCGCTATCGTAAACGGAGGCCGGGTTGACTCCGCACTACCATAGGCCGCGTTAACCTTGGCCACTTGATAATCAAAATAGGCCTTTGGAATTTCCGTGTCGACCGCGACCGAACTGTAAATGGGTACGAGCACTGTCGATTCGCCTGATGTAGACGAAGTAAATCCGGTCCTCGCCCTACCAGTGACCGTATAGTACGGATCAAAGAATGGAATGCCCTGACCACGTTCCGCACTGATCACCGCCCAGAAGGATTGGGCATCCGCCCCAGTACCGGAAGTTCCGACGGCCCCTGTGGCGAGCACCCCGTAGCCGTAAACAGCGCGTTGATCAAGCTGCACCGAAACTGTCGGTGTGTCGTTGACTGCGACCAGAGGGATGTCCACATGAACCGTCTTCTGAATTCCGGACCCGTCCTGCACGACATAGTCAAAGCTCGGGTCCGAGCCCATCGTACTGTTGTAGTTCGCCACAGGCGTGAAGAACACGGCGGGTTCCCCTAGAGCATTTGCCCCCAGCCGGACCGAGCCATGCAAGGCGTTTCCAACGCTCACAATTGAGAGGCTTGTCGGATTCGATCCGTCGTTCCCTAAAAGCGATGAAGCGAGGACACCGATTTCTTGCGGCGTGGTCGAAGGTTGACCCGTGGGGCTTCCGTCCTCGAACTGACCGTCGACGCGATCCGCGCCTCCTACGAAACCGGTAACAGTATTGACATAGAATTCTTGCCGACCGTTGGAGTAACGAATCACAATGCCACTAGGCACTTGCACCTCGCTCAACCCCTCGTTATCGGCAGCCAGCTTATCGCTTCGCATGGAGTAATACACACCATTGCGCTTGAATCGAGCATTCTGGAAATCAAGCTCGGTGATACCCAAATCAGTCAGGTGAACCAGTTCACCTTCATCTAAACCAAGTGAGCCGTCGGCATTGATCTTGACGGTATCGCCATCTTGATTCAAGTCACGCCACACTTGCAACTGTGCAAACACCGGATCAACATTGGTGATCACCCGATCCCGATTCGCGTCGACCCAGTCCAAGCTTAGATTGCCCTTGACCGAATCACTGACCTGCATGTTGGAGAACATCTCCTTCCCGCTATCGATCACCCCATTGAGGTTACGATCCAAGACCAAGAAGCCGTCATTCGGGCGCACCCAGTCGGTTTGTTTCCGAAAACCCGTGTCATCCCAGTTCACACCCACCGAGTTCAAGGCATCGTCTTTGGCGATTTTAGAGATCAGTCCGTCTGCGTCAAGGTCCAATGTTATCGGGCGGAAGTCACCCACGGGCTTTTTGGTGATCGGGTCGTAGAGCGCTCCTTTGCCGAGTTTCGCAAAGCGCTCTTGTTCGCTCAGACCAGCGTTCGGGTCTCCGAACTGCTCCTGAAGCTTGGCCGTATCGGCCTCCCACTTCGCTCCGACCGCCCCTCTCGCCAACGCGATGTTGGTGAGGTAATGGGTCATCGTGCCCCGAATCACCGGGTCCGTCGGATCCGGTTGCCACATGGCCGGGTTCGAACTAAACGGAACGCCCTGGTCATCAAAGCGAAGGTAGGGGTACTTTTGTTCACCCGTGATGGGGTCAATATCGTTGATCGAGTACCCGCTATCGCTGAGTCTTGCCTCTCGCCACGACAAATTTGGCAGTCGCTGAGGGATGATGGCCAGCGCGCCAACGCTTTGCGCCTGAGCGGTATTGACCTTACCGCTCAAGTCATTGAGTAGCTCGACGATACCTCTATTCACGTTGGTACGTCCGACACCTTCGCCGAGCACATCGAGTGTTAACTCTCCAGTGGTCTTATCGAAGATGACTTTGGCGGTGCCCCACGCTTTTGGGGTCTCGGCGGTTAGGGCTTTGAATATTTGAATACCCGCGAAGATCCAGCCCACGGGGGAGCTTAACAACGCCGGGTTCACCACGCCGATGATGCCTTGAATAATTCCCACCGGATCGCCACTGCGAATCGATAAGATGAGGCCCAACACTGGTAACGCCCCCGGTGCGCCGCCATTCAGCAAACCGAGCTTACCAGTTTCGCCCGCAGTACCGTTCAGGAAACTGCTTAACTGAGGACTGATCGCTCTAGCCGTCTCAACTCCTCCACTAAGCAAAACATTGAGGTTGTTGTTGACGTAGTTGACTGTTTGTAGAGTCGCATTGGCTTTGGTAAGCGCGTCACCATTTTCAAGGGCGTTTCCTAGGTTGTAGAGCGAACTCAGGCCGCCAACGATTGTCGCTGTGGCGTTCAGGCCAGGGTACTCAACCTTCTGGGTTGCGGGATTAAAGTAATTGTTGACCAACCGAAATGTAAGATTGGTTGCTGCGCCTGCGTTGGGTTTCTGAATAAGGTTAACCACGGCCGCAATATCGTTGAGCGTGGAAGCAATTTGTGCATCCTGAGTGCTTTCGGCTGATATCGGTTCGGTACGA
Organism: Betaproteobacteria bacterium; assembly: GCA_031361565.1. Classification (GTDB taxonomy): domain Bacteria; phylum Pseudomonadota; class Gammaproteobacteria; order Burkholderiales; family Burkholderiaceae_E; genus JAPOKJ01. The sequence goes on from JANLRI010000218.1 coordinate 9,094, forward strand.
AATAGGGAACCATCATTGTTATAAGTGTTCCGTACCGTGGTTGCAACTCCGGCGTTGTAGGTGGTCACGGTCTCGATTCGAGAGGTTCCGTTTTCGTCCGGGAAGCTTTCCACTAAACGGGAGCTGACAAGAGTTTTTTGGCCATTGGTAAATTCGTATTGATTTTCCTGTAGCGAATTGCCGCTCATAATCGTCGACTGCGATTGCGATGCACCGTCAATACCCGTCGACGTCACTGTCGCGCGACCGAAAGAATCTGTACCATTCACCGAACTACCAATCTTGCCGCCAGAGTCAATGAAGTAATTGTTCCCATTTGCGAGCACGAGAATGCGGGAACCGTTCGGACCCGAATAGATTTCGGCGCCCTCAAGGGATGCTCCGCCGAACGCGGCCACTAATCTCGCTTTAAGGTCCTGCGCTTCAGGCGTGAGCAATCCATCCGGAGGGCCCGCTACAATCGAAGGAAAGACCTCCGCTGCTAGCTTCGTTGCTGCATCGCCTGTATCAGCATCCGCTCCAAATAGTTTTCGCGGATCTTTGAAGATTTCTCGTAAAAAGTACTTGTAGGTCTCGAATTTTCGATCCGCCGAAATTGAAACTTCAGTTGCGACCCGTTTTGCTAGTTCGGCGCTGAGATCAATAAGAACTCTAGTTGAGGGTCCGGGTATTGCTAAACTCTGAACGCCATTTCCCAGTCCACGCAAGAATTGATCCGCCGCATCGAGCTTCGCGGGGTCAAAGTTATAACGAGCAGCGGTTGCTATAATTGCGTTAGAAAAAACGATTGCAAATTTTCGACTCTCTAAGGGATCAGCCGAAATCAACGCAGCAGGAGTGGTAATTGCACCTTGATAAACAATTGGCTCAGTCCAATAATAGAGAGCACCGCCCCAGCCAGCAAAAGTTTGACCACCTTTCTGAACGGCTGCCGCTATATCAGCTGATACCATCGCACCAACGTTTTGCACTCCGATATTGACGAGGCCGTCAACAACATTTCGTCCAATGTAGTTGGAATTCGTCTGTACCTTTTGAGAAATTTGAGTATCTGTCAAATCCTGATTTGCAGGATTGTCGTAAATTAGGCCACGTCTTGTAACTTCACGGATTAGAAAGTCCGCCGCACTGCCAGAGGCTGAATTGATCTCCGCTGCCTTCCGGAACCAAAACGCGGTGTCCTGTCCCGCGAGTGTATTCGGCAACAAAATTCTTCCTGCAACAATCTCAGCGGAAATATATCGGTAAACGGGGGCATAGAGACCTACTTCAGAGCTTCCGTTTGCGCTGCCATCAACTTTCTGATTTGCTGCTGCGGTGAGTGCTAAAACTTGATCTCTTTGAATGGCTGTCAAAGGCTGCAAGAAAGGTGCGTTGATTTCCGGTGTTGGGTTTGGAAGAAATGAGCCTGGCATTTAAGTTCTCCTATTTAATTTCGCTGATGATGTATTCATTGATTTTTCTCCAGACCTCGACATCAACTTTTTTGAGCGCGCTCAACATCGTAGAGTGCATCAGAACTGTCACCTTAGCCCCTCCATATTTGGGGGTATAGTAAGTAAATTTCATGCTCTGATTTCGTGAATATTGTGCAGGGGTGTCAGGTATGTCCCAATAGTCCAAAAATGCGGATGCCCCGCTGACTGACTCAAAGATTGCGTAATATTGGCCGGAGATTCCCGCACTACGTTTCGATCTTGTAGTCATCGGAATCCCCTCAATCACGATGGACTCACCGGTCATCAGGCCCTTAAGGTTGTTAAACGATGTTTCCGCCACACCACAGGCGGCCGGATTGGCGCGCAGACATTCCGGGTCAATCGGCTCTACATCAACGCTAACAAGCTTCGGTCTTTGATCTTCAGATAGGTAATTGCTTGCATTGTAGGGAGCGAAGTCTGGTAAGAAAAAATCGAAAGCTAGGCCAACATTCGGCAAGCTGTCTTCCGGAGATAAATGCATCAAGGTGTGCATGGCTTCGACGGGGAAGACCCAATACTGAAATTCGTTTATTTTGCGTCGTATTCGCCATCGTGGCACTAGCCTAAGATCTTTTCCGTCGATCCATCCTAGCCTAGTCCAGGCAATTGCATAAAACCAGTCGGAAGGAAAAAGGGGCCTCTTTAACTTGCCTTCAGCATTTGGATGTTCATAGAGTCGAGCAAGCAATTCTTTGTTTGTCAAACTGATATTCGCATTTTGCAATGTCAAATCTCCCTTACAGCCAGCCGTAATTAGTCCAACTAACGAGGCAAGAATTAGGTCTCGCTTCGTCGGAATTGCGGGTTTCAACATGGATTACTCCGGCGGAGTAATTCCATCCCATGTGATTGATTCTTCATGTCTGAGTCTTCACAAAATTCTCACCCACCTTCAGATAACCCATCTTCTGAAAAAATCGTCCGGTCGTATCCAAGTCAACCCCGCTATTCACCCCGAGGCTGATCTCAATCACTTTACGGTTCTTGGCCCACTGCTCGAAGGCCCTAAGCAGTCGCACCGCATAACCGCCCATACGTGCCTCGGGCAATACGTCATAGTGCATGACGCCGGCCGTCCATTCATCAGAGAAGATTTGTTGCTCCACGAGTCCGATCAATCCCCCGGCGATTTTCCCCTGGCTGTCTTCCGCGACCAGGAACAGCGTTGGGTTTCTGAATAAGGTTAACCACGGCTGCGATATCGTTGATAGCTGATGCAATTGCTTCGCCGCTATCTTCGCTAAGAGCCGACGGATCACTTCTCTGCTCAGTCTGCGCAATCATGCCATCTAGATTAGCAGCGTCAGATGAGGGAAAATAACCCGTAGTCTCACTTGCTGGGATAAACCGAAAAGCAGAAATCACGGAGGAAGCCTCATCGGTCGATGTTAAGACACCTCCGCCAGCGGAGACCCATATCGACTTTGAATCGGTATAGATAAATGCATCGCCAGACTTTGAAACGAAATACCTAAGGCTCTCCACCTGCGAGTCGAACGCCCCCGCTAGCTCGTCTACTAGGTTGCTACGAAAGCGATTGGCGTTAGTAGCGCTAAGGCCTTCAAAGTCACCGTTGTAGTTTGGTGAGAAAAATATCGAGGCAAATTGATCTGCCAAATTCGCATTCGATCCTCCTGAAAGGGCACCCTCAGCTAGAACCTCGTCACTTCCAAAGATGTTACCAAGCAGTTCAGTCTGCTCTTCCGGACTTAAATTGTTGGACTGAGGCGATAGAAGTTCTCTTAATTGTCTGTCTGCATCAGAATTCAGCGAGCCCCCAGCTGCTATTCTCCTCAAGGCTGCAAGCACGTCCGCCCGAACAATCCCAGAGATTCCTAAAAGGTCACCTCCGTCGCCTCGTACAACGGTTGGTGGGAGGTCGAAAACATCGAACCCACCTATCGCCGACCCGACTTTGACCGAGGCCTTGATTGTTGCTTCCAACTCGCCGCCGGAAATTATGAAATTTCTCGCTTCAAAACTTGAAGTGAGACTCACTTTCCCATTCTCATTAAGAGTTGCTGAACCGGCAATAGCGGTTGTTTGCTTGGTAGTAGGATCGTATGAGCCAGTCAGTTCAATTGGCCCCCAACGTACGCTAAACGTTCGATCTCCTGTCTGAGGATTCACCCCGTAAGTAATACCTGGGAGACCAGGGAGCTGAAGTCCAATCACCTCGTTCGGGACATACTCTATGCGAGCGCCAGTTGGTGAAATGAATCGATAGGTACTTGTCTTGACATCCACTTCAACTGTAAATCCACCTTTGCTGAAGTATTCTTTTCCGATTCTTGTCCCTACATAGTCATTAGCCAATTCTCGTCTCCCATAGTCAAAATACAAAATTGATCGCAACCCCGTTGACGCACATGGCGTTCCTTAGAATGCGATCCGAAAGTTCCAGCCTAAATTAGTCAGCAAACACTTAGTACCGTTGGTATCCAATTCCTAAGACTGCTGGTCTCGTTTGTCTCAGCCCTAAGATAGAAAATTCGACACCCACCAGGCGATACTTTGGGCATTTCAGCTATCTCAAAACTTTCGATAGAAGTCAGATTTCCATCCCCGTGGGCTAAAAACATTTCGCTTACTACCAATCCTGAGGCTGTGCCCTTAGTCCACCAAACCACACCAGCCTTTGTGGGTATCGGATACGCAATAGCGTATCGGTCCATATTTGGGCTGGTACTGAGTTCTGGCGGAAGGCTTATTCGCTCTCGACGTCCGTCCCGAAAAATGTAAGAGGAAGCACCCCCTTTCTTCCTGAGGTCGAAGTAGGCATTTTTCCACGGCAAATATAAGAAACTGTCGATGCTAGGAAGGCCATTCTCAAGATCAAAATTTTCTGTGATTAGCTTTCCCTCTCGCATCAGTCGGTAGGCAATTGAAGTATTCGGATTTCGCCGATTCACCTCTGCCGGAACCAATAGTTCGCCGTCGGCGGGGAGGAGTGGCACAATGCGATACGGGTTACCATCCAAGAGTCTTTCCGATTTCGTATAGTTGCAATTCACGTACGACAACTCATAGGGAGTCCCGGCCTCGAACTTAGGTTGCCAAATGATTTCCTGACTGGGCGGACCCACAGCAACGAACTCTCGGAGCGGGTCAGCAGTTAGTTTATCTGGCGGGCTTGGTTGCGATATGACCATGCTGTCTTTGGAATAGCATTCGAGATTTCCAAGCTTACCGGGGCCATCAGAAATCTTCCCCGTCTCGACGTTGAAAACAATGATTTTGCTATAGTCACTCGAGCGAACTTTCCATACTCCCTTGAGTTCTCTGGTGGTCACAGTGACGCGATGATCGTCCATCCAAAAAACCAATGGCCCTGGAGGCGTGATTGAGGTGAACGCTACGCGCTTTAACTTTTGGTTTTCCAGGACCGGCTGTGGCAATTGTTGGTTAGGGCTCGGGTCAGCAGACTTTTCCGACGGTGTGCAAGCTGCAAGAGTGAAGAATGCTCCCAACCCAAAAAAGAAGACAGAAACAACTCGGTTAAACAAGAGTACCGTCGACCCAACGGATTTCCCATATTCGACTTTGGGTAATCGGGATATGAGTGCATCGGCTGATGCAAGTGTCAATAGGTTAAACAACCTCGTTAGGTCCAGCCGGTCGCAATAATTTGATTGAAAGGAATAGCTCAATTTTTACTCATTAGTTCAATTTGTCTGAGTCTCAAAGCAAATGTATTCAGTCAAGCCATGAAGGATTGGATTGTGTGCTGGGAGCTGCTCAAATTACGCAAGTGCATAATTCAAAAGCCTTGTTTGACAAAATTCTCGCCCACCTTCTGATACCCCATCTTCTAGACAAACCGGCCAGTCGTTTCCAAATCCACGCCGCTATTTACGCCGAGCGTAATCTCAATCACTTTACGGTTCTTCGCCCATTGCTCGAAGGCCTTGAGGAGGCGTACTGCATACCCTCCCATTCGAGCCTCTGGCAACACGTCATAGTGCATCACGCTGGCCGTCCATTCATCAGAGAAGATTTGTTGCTCCACGAGTCCGATCAATCCCCCGGCGATTTTCCCCTGGCTGTCTTCCGCGACCAGGAACACATACCTTTGCTGACCTTTATTCATCAGATCGGCAAATGCTTGGGCCACCTTTTGCGCGTTGAACGGTTGGCTGCGAAAACGCGTCATGGCGTGCATGCGAGCGCCTAGCTCCACCAACGCGGGAAGGTCTTTGGGTTCTGCGAAACGAATGGGCATCTGACTTTCCTGCTTCTCGCCTTAGCCTTGCACCTGACGCATGGTCAGTTGCCCAGAGGTATTGAACATCAAAGCGTTGACAAGCTGTCCAGGCGCGAAGCGGCCGATGGCTTGCTTGAGGAGGTCTAAGTCTTCACCATACGGCATGACTACATCGATGAGCCAAGGGATATCCCCGCTATGCCACTCATGCGGTCCGATCACGGGGGTTGAGGTGCGAAGGCGTTGATCGACCTCCGGGCTCACCTTGGCCCAGGCGAAATAGGCCCAGGGCACTTCCTCTTTACTAAACAGGCTGCACTGGTCAAGCACGAGCGGGGGCAATAGCCTCCAATCCAAATCCCCTACAAAGGTAAAGCGACGGTTGGGGTCTCGGGCGTAGAGCCACAGGACGGGTCCGAGCATCGGAAGCTTAGTGAGCTCCTTACGTGCCGAATCCAATTGCGGGTTGATCTCTTGTGCAGGGGTAGGGCTGGTCATGCAGTGGTCTCAGTGTGTGTTGCGGGCTGATGGACATTGAATAGGTCATCGAGCATGGTGTCATAAAAGGCGGGATGCAGCTGTGGGTTGGAGTTCATCTCAAAGAACCACACTTTGCCCTCCCGATCAATGGCGCCGTCTAACGTCATCAGGACGCCGCCGTCTCTTGTTTCCTCGGGAATCGTGCCCAAACAGATATCTGCGGCATGGATCAATTGCTGCTCGAAGGGCGTTCCGACAACACGGTCGCGGCAGTTGTAATCGGAGTAATGGACGGGGCTGCTTTCTGCCGCCATTTGATACTCCACGATGACCTTCTTACCCTTGGGAATAACCTGAGAGGCGATCACGCCTTGTATCCCTAAAAGGTCTTCGGACAAGCGTCGATCACTTGACTTGGTCAGTGATCGGTACAGTTCAAGCACAGTTGATGCCCCATCGCCCACCACCTTAGGCATGTCGATGACTTCAATCGCGGCTGGCTTGTCATTCCAAAACCACGCCTTCAGGAGCTGCCCGACAATGAATTGCTCGTAGAACTCGCCCTCTCCGAGGCGCCGATCTTCCCGACGGCGGGACGGGCTCCCAAGCTCCGTTAGGAACGGCCCTCGCTGGCCCTGACCAAAACTCGATTTATCGCTCTTGATTAGATAAGCCCCCCGCACTTCTACGTTGTCGAGGGACCAAGCGGGCGTTCTCAGGCCGACAGAGTTTGCGTATTGTTTGAACGCTATCTTGCTATAGGCCGCGTCCCAGTATTTACGGGTGTAGGGATACCATCCCACGAAGCCACTGACCCCAGGTACGAATTGATCCACGAAACGCACGCCCTCACTGGTCATGACCGTGAATTGAGGATAGAAACGGTGGATGCGATCCCTCAGGCTGATCTCCATGATCATATTCAGCGGATCTAACCCGCCTCTGGCACTGTGCTTGCGCATCCATTGGCTAAAGGCCATGGCATGTTGCACTTGATTGCGCTTAAAGTGCTGCAGCATTATTCACTCACCTTGGCTGGGTTTGGCGCTGCTTCGGACGGAGGCTGTGACATCATCGAGACTCCCTTGGCACTGATTCGCAACACGGCGTCACACTGCAAGTTTCTTGGCAAGGCATGCGTAATGAAGAGCATGGTCACCTTACCCTTGAGTTGGTTAATCGTTTTGGCAAAAGCCTCTGCTGTATCCCCATCCAAGGCACTGGTCGCCTCATCAAAGATGAGGATCTTAGGTCGCTTGAGAAGCGCACGGGCAATCGCCATCCGTTGCTTCTGCCCACCCGAGAGGCCCACACCCCGCTCCCCAATCTCAGTCTGATAGCCGCTCGGCAGTTGTTCGATGGTTTCGTGAATACCGGCCATCTTCGAGGCGCGCACCACTTGATCGAAACTGGCCGAGGGGTGTCCCGCTTGCAGATTGGCGAGTACGGTGCCGCTAAAAAGTATGGTCTCTTGGGGCACGACTCCGAAATAGGAGCGTAGCTCGTTGGCACTGAGGTTTCGAATATCGATGCCATCAATCTTGATACTGCCCTGGGTGGGTTGGTAAAAGCCCAGCATGAGCTTGGCCAGTGTACTTTTTCCACTGCCACTTGGCCCCATGATCGCGAGCGTCAGGCCTGGGCGGACTTCGAGATTGAGGTTGGCATAGAGCAAAGGACGTTGTTCGCTATACCTAAAACCTAGCCCTTCGATCAGCACATGACCCGCACCATCATTGGGGCGCTGTGGGAGTAGGCTGTAAGGCTCGATCGGTGCGTTCATGACGTCCCCCAGGCGCTGCACCGACAGGCTCGCCTGCTGGAACTGCGTCCATAGGCCGACGATACGAAGCACGGGCTGGCTGAGTTTGCCTGCAAACATTTGAAACGCGACCAGCATGCCCACCGTAAACACCTCGGTGCCTTGCGCCGGGGTCATCACGAGGTAAGCACCCAGCACCAGAATGCCCAAGCTCATCACCTGTTCCATGCTGTTGGCAAAGGTGTTGTAGGTGTTAGCGATTTGCTTGGTGCGAAAAGAGCTGGCCAGAAGAGTCGCAAGGTAGCCGCTTTAACGCTGCTTGAGACTCGGCTCCATTTGCAAAGTTTTGACGGTCTCAAAGCCAGCGATATGTTCGGTGACAAAGGCTTGGTTACGGGCGCCAAGCAAAAACTGTTCATTGAGTTGGCGCTGAAAGATTGGGGCCATCACAAAGCTGGCGATGGCGATCAGGAGCAAAATCCCAACAGCGAGCGCCGTCAGAATCGGGCTGTACCAGATCATCACACCCAGGCAGATCACCAGAAAAGGCAGATCGAGCACCAAACTGATGGCGGCACCGGAGACGAACTCCCGGATGTTTTCCACGGCATGCATACGTGCGGCGACCACACCGGTCGGGCGATGCTCGAAGTAGCGCATGGGCAGTTTAAGCAAATGCTCCCAGACCGCCGCGCCCAGAACGGAGTCCACACGGTTGCCCGTATGGAGAACGAGATACTGCCTCGTCCAGCTCATCAGTCCATTGAAGACGATGAAGATCGCCATAGCCAGCCCAATCGCAATCAGGGTACTCTCGGTTCGGTGCGTGACGACCTTGTCGATGATGGCCTGCGTGAAAAGCGGCGTCGTGAGGGCCACAATCTGTAACGCCAGCGAGGCCAACAAGACATCTCGCCACACTTTACGGTGGCGTACCAATTCAGGAATAAACCAGCGAAAGCCAAAGACCTGGGAGATACCTGCTGCCGCGTCCGCATCGTTGGCGGCAGCGACTTCAGGTGCGAACATCCAAGCCCGACCGCTCAATTGACCTTGAAGGTCACTCAGGCTCCATTGGCTTGGATCGGTTTGCCCCGGCTCAAAGAGTACGACTTTCTCCTTGGTCGCAGCGGTGATGATCCCTAACTTTACGGTGCCCGGTGACGCAGGGTCGCGAAGCGCAACCAAGAGGGGCATTGGAAACCCCGAAATCTTCTTCGCGCTAATGCTCACCGCTTGCGCCCGAAAGCCGAGCGCTTTGGCCGCCTGAATCAGCATACTTTCCGTGGCAGGCTCGCCTTCGGCGGCAGGAAACTCACGAACGATCAGCGCAGCATCGAAAGTGCGTTGATGTAATGCGCAAAGGCTACCTAAGGCCCAGATGAGCGAGGGATAGGCCATCTCCAGCGGGGGAGATGTCCAATCGGCACCGGAGGCCCTCTTAGCGAAGGGCAACTTGAGCGAGACCAAGGTCAATCTGAAACAAGTAGCTAAAAGATCAGAGACTGTCGGGCTGCCCTTTTGAACAACACTTTGTCAATGACTTGCTACGGTTAACGATCAGTTCCAGGTCCATGGTCACTCTGCTTTTTATTTGTTTTCTCTCAGTCGGTCACTTTTGTACCGACCTTCGTCTCGGAGCATAAAGACCAGTGCGAACCCAAGCAACGGTAAAATTACCCAATTATTCAGTTTTTGGAAAAATCGTTCCGAAATAGGAAAATCGAGGGTAAACACCCTCCTCAAATAGGGGTGGAATAAGCCATTTGGCTTAGATGCGAAAACAACAAAGTGAACAACAAACGTGACTTTGTATTAACTTTGCATCTGTAGCTTTTTATCGGAGTAAACACTGCCCGCTATTGCTTACCAATAAACTCCAAACTCACCCGATTAAATTCCTTAGGGTGCTCAATCATTGGCACATGCCCACACTGATCCATAACCACCGGAACAGCATGCGGGATCAGCTTCATCAGCGTGGCCATATGGCTGATCGGAAGGAAGCGGTCTAGCTTGCCCCAGATGACCAGGGTGGGTGCTTTGACCTGACGGGCTTTGTCATGGGTGTCCTTCATAACCTCTGCTTTGAAGCCGCTAAACTCGAGCATGTTGCGTAGAGCCTTCAGGAAAGCTTTGCCCGCGCCCGGCAATTTCGCGAGTGCCACTTTTTCCGCGATGAGGGCCTTGGTGGCCAAGGACGGGTCGGCAAAAGCCGCTCTCCATATCTTGCCGGTTCCAGGCGGATTCGGTGCCGTTAATAGCTCGCCCAGGAAAGGCACGCTCGCCATACGAAACTCGAACAAGGTTGTTTTATCGACCGCGGCGGGTGCGGAAAGTACCAATGCAGTGATGCGCGATGGCGCGATGGCAGCGCACTCCAGGGCCACGCGGGCACCGAGCGAATTACCGATGAGGCTCGCGGAAGAAAGATTCATTTTGTCCATAAAGGCCAAGACGTGCATTGCGAAATCCTTGAGCGAATACTCAAGATTAAGTGGCTTATCGGTCAAGCCATGCCCGACTAGATCCAGCGCAAAAACCCGGTGCTGGAGCGCCAGTTGGTCGACAACATGCTCCCATTCCAGTACCGAGCAACTGATGCCATGAATCAGGATGATTGGGCTACCTTGCGCGCCCAAAGACCAGTACCTGGTTTTGTAGCCGAGCACTTCAGTAAATTGATCAACAGGTCTGGTCATGCTGGTCTTCCTCTTTTGGGTAACACCACTGCCCTAGCGCCCCTGCCACTGCGGCTTGCGCTTCTCCAAAAACGCCGCCACACCTTCGGCGAAGTCTTTTGACAAATACGCTTTCAGGAAAAGCTCTTCCTCAAGTTTTGCGTCGAGTGGCGCTTGCAAAGCCAGCATGCTCTCTTTCGTGACCCGCATGCTCAAAGGGGCTTGCTCGGCAATTTGCTGCGCCAGTGCCATCGCCCGAGTGCGTAGGGCCTGGGCATCCGGAAGCACCTCGGTGACCACGCCTGCCCAGCGCATCTCGGTAGCGTCCATGAGTCTCGAGGTGATCAGCAAATCCTTCACGCGCGCAATGCCCAACAAATCGGCCAATCGTGCATGGGTGGACAGCGACAAGCAGTTTCCCAGGGTACGGGCAATGGGCACACCAAACTTCGCATCACTGGTACACAGTCGAATATCGCAGCAGGCGGCAATGCCGAAGCCACCACCAGTGCAAGCACCGGCCACCGCCGCAATTGTCGGCACAGTGCAACGCTCCAGCACGGCAAGAATTTTAGAAATTGAGTGCTCATAGGCGATGGCATCTTGAGGGCTGGCAAAGGCCTTGAACTGGCTGATGTCTGTTCCCGCCGCAAAAGCTTTCTCGCCCGCGCCAGTGAGCACCACCACCTTAATGGAAGGAGACGACGCTGCGGACTCAATGGCACGAGCCATCCCTTCATACATGGCAAAAGTGAGTGCGTTGCGGCTCGCCGGGCGATTAAAGGTGATGAGGAGTGTTGCGCCGCATTGTTCGACCAACAGATCATCGGCGGCACGGTTTACGTTGGCAACTTCAGTAGACATTTCTCTCTCAATCAATTTCTGGTGCACAGGCTAGGCCTCGTGGCAATCATGATATCGGTTAGCGGCATAGACAGTGCAATGGCTACTAGGGCAATGGAATCGGCCCTCTGGGTGCAGAGGATTCGTCGAGGCCAAGACGCGCGTGATCGCACACGATCAAGAGATCATTCAAGGCATTAAACGACTTCGGTTGCAAACCAGAAAGGTCAACAACGCGTTGGAAGCGTGCATAAATGGTATTGGGGTGCACACCTAGGACCTGCGCCGCTTGCAAGATATTCATGTCGACGCTGGCATAGGTTCGAAGGGTGGCTACTAGGGCGCCACGCGAGTGTTCGTTGGCTTCAAAAAAGGCCTTGGTCCAGCTCGGCAATACACGGTGAAACTCTTCTGCCGCAAAGTGCAACAGCAGGCGCCTTAAGGGGATTTCGGAAAACTGTCCCACGCGCTCGCTCACACTTGCGAGCTCGAGCGCGATGGATGCTTCGCTGTAGGCATTGGGAATATGGGCTGTGGACGGTGCGTCATTGCTCACGCCGATCAGTGCGGCATTGCCCACGAGGGATAGTGCCGCACGGATTTCCTGTGCAAGCGAGCTACGCGGCGCCGTCCAACCCGACTCACGCCGCACCGCGGCAAATACCATCGTCACTTTATTTTCATGAACATCGATGACCCGCCGCACGGTCAGGCCCGCGACCAGCTCCTTGATCGAATCGGCCATACGACGGGCACGCGAGGCGTTGAGCATTTCAGTGGGATCCACCGAGCGAGCCAGCGCCACACAGAATGATTGACGGCGGTCGAGAAACCCGGCGTCGCGAAGGATTCGGGCCGCACGCGCATCCGCTTCGTCATAGCCATCCAGCAGAATTTTGAGTAATTCGGAGCGCTGATCGCCCGCCACGTCCGCGAGTAATAATGAATGAGAGGAATAGGTCGCGGCGAAAATCAAGCTGACGGCGTCGGCATACTCCATGGCAAGGTCAGCGATGGCCGAGGTCGTCTCTTGCGTGTCCTGCGCACGCGATAGGGATTTTGAGGCAGTCTCGCGCAGCCATCGCGAAAATACTTTGTGACTGCTGCGATAGGCATGGAGGGTTGCCTCCAATGGAAAGTGTTGCTCGGCACGACGACGGCCGTGTTCTTGAACGAAACTGAAAGCCCCAATCCGTCCGCCGCGCAGCAAGCGCAGGAATTCATCCACATGCTCTCGGCCGTGCAGCGCTAACTCGGGTAAGAGATCTGGATTTCGAGATTGTGAAAACTGTGGCACATCACTGAGCACCGCTTGCTTCCACTCCTCGACCACAGCAGCAACATTATTCGCGATCTGTTCGATCATTTTGCCCAGGAAGGGTTTACCGACGATGCGCTTTAAGGCTTCGTTGAGCGCTCGATTTTGGTAGTCGGCCATAGTGCTGATTGTAGAGTTTCTACAATCAAGAGGTAATTAAATGGGTTGAAATGCCTATTGATCACTGCATTTGATGCAGATACTCTCTAGTTTCCTTAACAAAGCACGGAGGTTTAAATCATGGCAAATTTTCTATTCATCTATCACGGCGCAGGTGCTCCTACCACCAAGGAAGCCCAGGCCAAGGCCATGGCGGATTGGGGCGCATGGTTCGGCGCGATGGGCAAGGCGCTCATTAATGGCGGCAACCCGGTCGGCAAGTCCTGGACGGTCAAGAGTCAGAGTTCGGTGACCAAGGACGGGGGTGCCAATCCGGTCAGCGGTTATAGCGTCGTCGAAGCCAAAACCTACGATGACGCCGTTGAAATGGCGAAGGGCTGCCCGGTTCTCGCCAGTGGTGGCACGGTAGAGGTCGCTGAAGTGATGGACATGTAAAGCGCAGCGGGCCTTACAGATTCTTCTGTCCGGCCCGTAAGGCCTCCAAACCGGAAAACTCTTGCGCTTCAAATCCCATCGCCTGCGCAAAATCCTGCCGTACCGCTTCCGGCTGACCGGCCTGAAAAATGTAACTCGTAAACATCACCTTCAGTAATGGATGGGCCATGATCTCAGCGCTTGTGTGCCCGTGCAAAACACCGATACGATCCGCCAGTGGCAGCTCCACCCGAATATTTTTCTGGGGGTCACGAAACGTTGACTTTAATTCTTTACCTGCGGCGAGTGCTTTAAGCTCCTCGAAAAAGCGATGGCGCAGCATCACAATACCGCGATCACTTGCACCCAGGCGCTCTTGGGTGCGATCGGCAATCGTTCCCTGGCCCACCCAGGCTAGAAAATCTTGGTTCATCACATGCGTGGTAATCCATTCACCACTTTTATCTTTGAGCGGCCCCTCCCAACAGGGAATCTTCACTTGGGCGTAAGGCTCACGCTCCTTGGGCACATGGGTGAACTTCCAGGTGATGCTCAAGGTATGTTCGTCGTCCATCGGCACACGCCATTCGAAGTGCTCGCCCAAGAAGAACCCATTGGGCCAGAGGCATACCCTGCCCACGGTCCACATGGAATCCTGCTCCGTACTATTTTCTTTGACTCGCTTATACACAAAACCATGCTCGAACTCTTCGAACCCCAGCTTTAAGTGGCGAGGCACGGGGTCAAGACGCTTGGGGTCCCTTAGCCTCTGGCCCCAGTTCTCATGCATCCATTCAAAATGCACCGGGTCGAGTGAATTTTCCTGCGCTTGAAACCAATTGCAGGGCACCTCGGCGGTCACGATTTGAACGAACCCATTGCTCCACGAGAACGGCTCCCAGTCAGGCAACAAGGGTGCGGGCTGCGGGCCAAGGTAGGCCCAGATCAGGCCACCTTTGAGTTGCACCGGATAGGCCTTGATTGCAAGCTTTATTTCAATTCGACGATTCGGAAAGACCGTGTCCTCAAAAGGTTGCTCGATACACTGACCGGTCTGGTCATAGGCCCAACCATGATAGTGGCAACGCAGACCACATTTCTCGACCATGCCGTAAGCAAGGTCCGCACGCCGATGGGCACAGCGCCGATCCACCAAGCCGAAAGTACCGCTGAGATCGCGGTACAGCACTAAATCTTCACCCAGCAAACGAATCGGTTTGGTGGTGCGGGAATCAAATTCGGACACGCCTGCAATCGGCATCCAATAGCGGCGCAGCAACTCGCCCATAGGCGTTCCAGCCGATACTTGGGTAAGAAGTTTATTCTGGTCGTCCGTCATGCCCTGCCCCAAATACAAAAAGCCGCGCCTACACCGGTGCCCGCGGGAGTTCGATAAAGCGCTTGATACTCGTGCCAGTTGACCGGCAGGCTCGACAAGGCACCCGCCGCCAAGACCCAGTTCAAAATTTCAGAAGAACCCGAATGCAAAGCAGGCCGAGGAATTGACCTCAAGGTTTGAGCATCTCTCTCGACCAAGGCCTTCAAAATCTTTCGATCAAGACTTTCGTCGACCACGAAATGGCTCAGCCCACCGGAAGCCACAATCGCTACTCGAAGGCTCGTCGAACTTTGCTGCAGCACCCTTGCTACCGCCAGGCCAATGTCATAGCAACGCTTTGCGGTAGGCACATTGGGCGGGTAATAAGTATTCAGAAGGACTGGCAACACCGGAATTTCGCGGCCGCGAAACAAGCGCTTTACGATAAACCCAAAAGCATGTCCAAACCCGGTCTTCTCAGGATTTTGAATCGTTGCCACACTCGCAACGTCGATGTCTAGATCCACCAAGCCTTCGATGAGCTCATGAGCCAAAGGTGCGGCGCCTCGGACCGTGTGTTTTTGATCCATCAAATAGGCGCGGCCCATTTGTTGCATCCATGTGGGGTTGTCATGCGCGGAAAACTTGTCAAGCATGGTCAGTGCTTCACCATGAAAAACAGCAAGAGCGGGTTGGTTCGCGGGCGAAAACAACTCGGCTTGATCATCGCCGACAATCACCACTAAGTCGGGCCGCGACGTTTCAAGCGAGTCGGCCAAACGCTCCAGTGCAGACTCGCAAATGGACGCTTTGGCTTTGAGAATCTCAGCACCAATTTCCTCCGCATAGCGCGGTCCCACTTCAGCCAACAACTCTGGATAGCTAAGCCAACGACCGTCGGAAAGATTGAGTTTTGGGTTGGCGTAGTCCGCCTCGGCACGGTGCGCCCATTGCTCACTCGACAAGGTGAGGAGCGGTGTGTGAGAAGCTCCGAGGCCAAGTACAATTTTCGCCATTACTATTTCGACTTTGCTATTTCGACTTTGCGGTCGTGCCTTTGCTACGCACTCGCATTAACGATCCTGCACTACGGCCACAGCTTCGAGCTGCAAGAGCATCCCGTGCTGCAAATCATAAATCAGCGCATGGCGAGCTGGGCGACTATGTGGGTCGGGAAAGGCCTTGAGCCACTCCGCGTTCACCGCCTCGCGCGCCGAATTGTCCTTAAGGTAGACGGTCACCCGGACCACGTCTTCAAAACTAGCCCCACCGTCCAGCAACATCGAATGCAGGTTCTGAAAGGCAAAGCGAGCCTGGCCGACGGCATCCGGCGCGAGTATCGAGGTGCTTGGGTCGACACCCGCAAGGCCTGACGAATAAATGATATTGCCCACCCGCGATCCCATCGGGATAGGGGCGCTACCGTGACTCACCCCGGCGACTTCAAGGGATCGACGCTTCACAAAAGGCATACTTCACTCCGGCCAATCAATTCTTGTGTACGATAATAGCTCGAACTTCCCAGGAATTCCTCCGTGAAATCATTTGGCAGCAAGGCGACGGGTGAGCGACTAGAGCGTATGAAAGCCTCACCGCGCTGGGCGGGCGAAGGCTTTCGAAACATCCATCCGATTGAGGCGGGTCTGCGAAACACGCGAGCTCCGCGCCCAACGCTGAGTGAGTTTCTATGCGGAGGGCCGCGCCGCACCGAGCCTGAGCGTCTTCCCAAATCAATGCCCTGGCCCGTGGACTAAGAATCAAAGTTTAGGCTAAAGTACGCGCTATGAATTCCGATGCTTCCCGTTCAGTCGCTCATATTCCAAGTACGGGATATCCTCCCCTCGTCAGCGAATTTCAATTCCTTTCGGACTCGTTGAGCTTTGCCCGCAAAGCCTTTGCACGCTGCGGACCAGTATCCCGAGGCTGGTGGCTGTTCAAGCCATCGATCTACCTGATGTCCGCACAAGGCAATGAACTGGTGCTCTTCGACCGCGAAGGACGCTTCTCCGCCAAACTAGGTTGGGAGAAGGTTTTAGCCGGACTATTCCCACGGGGCCTGATGCTGCGCGATGCTGAAGATCATCGCTGGCATCGCCGTTTGATGCTGCCAGCCTTCCGCAAGGAAGCTCTGGCGCGTTACTACGAACGTATGACGCCGCGTATTGACGTCGCCGTCGCCGAATGGGTACGGCAGCCCAAAATGTTGTTCTACCCCGCGATCAAGCGACTCACTTTGGCCATTGCCGCCGATGTGTTTTTAGGCGCCCAATTAGAAAAAGATGTGGATCGCATTAGCAGCGACTTCACCGATCTCGTCGCCGCATCTGTTGCGGTCATACGCGCACCCATTATCGGCCGTACCTATGCGCGCGGCCTACAAGCCCGAGCTCGCCTGGCCGAGTTCATTCGATCCCGCATTCCTGATCGCAGAGCGGGCCAGGGGCAAGACCTATTCACCCAATTGTGTCATGCCAAAGACGAGCACGACCAGCAGTATAGCGATGAAGAAATTGTCGATCACCTCATCTTTCTCATGATGGCAGCGCACGACACCACCACCAGTGCCCTCACGACCATCATGTATACGCTTGCCAAACACCCTGACTGGCAGGAGCGACTGCGCCAAGAGGCATCCACCCTCCCCAAGCATGCCAGCCTTAACGACTTATCGTCCATGACTCAATGCGAATGGGTTTTCAAAGAAGCGCTAAGACTGTACCAACCCCTGCCAACGATTGTGCGAAGAGCACTTGTCGACGTAGAGATCCACGGCATTAGAATCCCAGCGGGCAGCTCTGTGTCTGTCTTTCCCATCTTTGTGCATCGTTCAGCGCTTTGGTGGTCCGACCCGGATCGCTTCGATCCAGAGCGTTTTTCTCCAGACCGTGCCGAACATCGTCGTCATCCTTTCGCCTGGGCACCCTTTGGCGGAGGAGCCCACATGTGTCTTGGCTTGCATTTTGCTGAGATGCAAGTAAAGGCCGTGCTTTTATCGGTGCTACGACATTTGTCGTGGAGCGTACCCGCCGGGTACGAAGCTGCCTATGCCTACGCACCTATCGCTAAACCCAGAGACGGCCTGCCCATCACGATCTCGCCCCTCAACTTATAATCTCGCGCTAGGTCTCGACATCGACCGAGCACGGTCGGCCTCCGTGGCAACTGACGACCATGCTGACAACCCCTTTTCTGCACCTGGAGTGTTTGGATGATCTCTATGTTTTCAAAATTG
>JANLRI010000247.1:0-4346 GCA_031361565.1 Betaproteobacteria bacterium
GAAAAACATAGGAGCATTGTTCGTGAGGACGAGCTCTTGGTGATTCAGGCCAAGATCAGCAAGGACGACTATTCGGGTGGTTTTCGCATCAATGTAGATCGCGTCCTGGATCTTGGACAGGCACGGCAAGAGTTTGGCAAGGCCTTGCGCATTCGCATGAGCGAGGCCCATAACGGCGCGGACGGCCAAAACTTGAAAAATGTCTTGAGCCCGTTCTTGGGGTCTTTGCCGGTGATCCTTGATATTCAGGACGCCTGTGGCACTTGCAGCTTGCAGCTCGGCGACGCCTGGCGGGTTCGAGCCGATCCGGCCTTAGTAAGTGAGATTGCTCAGCGACTCAAGCCATGCTCGGTGGAAGTGGAGTATTGAACTACAATGAACCAAAAACAAATGTCTGATCTCGTTATGGATGATGTGCGGCCCGTGAATTGTCAAAATGTCGCTGCGTTTCATGATGCACGACTTGCTGAGACCTCGTGGCCTGCGAAGCAAGAAGTCAGCGAATATAAGGCACGTCAGGACGTTTGGCGCTGGATCGCAGAGAACCACCGCAACAATTGCCTGCTGTGGGACGAAGAAGACCTAGCTCGGCGCACCCAAGTCAGCGCTACGGAAATTGCACTCAATAAGCGCCATATCGATGGCTTTAATCAGGCCCGCAATGATGCGACTGAGCGTGTGGATGAGTTCTTGTTGATCGCCCTGGGTTTGGTCGACGCAGCATCGGCCGGCACAAGCTCCCCGGTCAGCATGGCAAGGCCCGGAGCTAGACTCAATAGCGAAACGGCCGGAAGTATGATTGATCGAATGTCGATCATGGCTTTGAAGATTAAAGCGATGAGCTGGCAGTTGCAGCGTCAGGACGTCGACGAAAAGTTTTTGGAAATTACTGGTGTCAAATTGGCAAGGCTGCTCGAACAAAGACAAGATCTGGGAGCTTGCTTGGACCGTCTCTTGGCGGACACTCAGGCCGGACATGCCTACTTTAAAGTCTATCGTCAGTTCAAAATGTATAACGATGCCAGCATGAATCCTGTGCTGCTTTCCGAACGCAAGGCCAGTTAGACTCTCTCGATATGCGCGTGCTTGTGGTTCGAGTGACCTCGATGGGGGATGTGGTGCTGACCTTGCCCGCGATCAGCGATATGATCGATCAGGTCCCGGGTATTGAAATTGATTGGCTGGTCGAAAAGCCTTTTGCCTCGATTGCCTTAATGCATCCAGGGGTCCGCAAGGTGTTTCCTGTGACCTGGCGAAAGTGGCGAAAATCACTTTGGAAAGGTGAAACACGTCGTGCGCTTGCCGAGTTTCGTCAAAGCCTCCGTACGAAACGATATGACCTCGTATTGGATTTTCAAGGGCAAATTGCCAAAAGTGTGATTCTCGGTGCAATGGCCGACGGACCCTTATGCGGCTTTGCTTGGCAGGGCCTCAGAGAGCCGCTGTCCTCATTCTTTTACAGCAGGAAGGCGGAGGTGAGCAAGTCACTTCATTTGGTGGCGAGATCGCGCGCGATGGCCGCTGCCCTCCTGGGTTACGAGCTTCCTACTACTACGCCCGACTATCGTCTTCGCGTCGCTTCCAGCGCTTGGCGACCTCAAAGTATTTCGGGTCTCGAGAGTTTCGCGCTTTTGATTCCCCATGCCAGCCGGGCTGAAAAGCACTGGCCTGAGGAGCGTTGGATTGCCATTGGGCGACGTCTACGCGCTTTGGGCCATCAGGTCGTTGTCTTTTGGGGAAGCCCCAAAGAAGAGGTGATGGCAAAGCACCTCGCCTTACAATTCGACGGCCAGGTGCCGCCTTTCTTGACCGTTGCCCAGGCGGCCAGTGTCTTGGCCGACGCCCATGTTGTGGTTGGGTTGGATACCGGTTTCACTCATTTAGCGGCCGGGCTCGAACGCCCGACAGTAGGAATCTATTGTGACTTTGATCCGCTGCTCGCGGGTGTCACTGGTCGTGGTTTCACCGAGAGTCTTGGTGGAGTAGGGAAGTACCCGGCGCTTGCTGATGTGGACGCTGCATTGACGCGCGCGTTAGAGGCCTCAGGCCAGCCCACGCTCTAGTTTCATGAAAATCAGTGCTTCCCTAAGCTAATCCACGCTTCATGGCCTTAAGCTTGGCCGAAAGCTTATGACGCAGCTCATCTTTTTTCACCACCCAGTCCGAAGTGACCCAGTTGAGTTGTATGGCGCGCCGCTCGCCTTCGAAGGGAGGATGCCCGTGCCAGCTTTTGTCACTCCTCTTGAAGGCCAAAAGCATGCCGCCGCTGGGAGGTACCTCTTCGCTGTAGTCGCTTAGATCGGTACCACTGCGCAGGATTCTCAGCCGACCAGCCTCCTGTGGCCAGGGATTGGCATTAAAGTACACCAGCACGGTGACAACTTTAGTCGTGCTGTCCGTATGAATGTTGCCGTCCTTGGCTCGGGTATGGCCGCGAACCGTGTAGACCTTTGGGAACTTTGAGAGATCGAGGTTGAAGGCCTTGGACATCGCTTGCTCAAATTCCCGGCCCATCAGCTCATCCATGGTGAGCGCGAACTGACCCGAGATGTTCAACTCGTCCGGTGTATACAGCCCAGCATCTGCAATCGTCGGAAAATCAGCCAGGACCTGCGCTTGATGCTCAAGTTTGATAAAGTTGGGCATCACCACATGTTCGTAGGGTGCGCTGCGAGGGGGAAGCCTTGAGAGGCCATCAAGATCGAGAATCATGGACAGATTTTAACGACTTTTTTCTAGGGGTCTCGCATGACTCCTTAAAACTCTCAGGAAAGCACTGATTAAGTCTCGGTTAAACTCGCAGGTTCACCTTTTCCCTAAAACCTGTGACTTCAAGCTTCGCTGTCTACAAGCGCCTGTTGAGCTACACCAAGCCTTATCGGATCGCCTTCGTGGTGGCTCTGCTGAGTATGGTGATAGCGGCGTTGACTGAGCCACTGTTTCCTGCGCTCCTCAAGCCGCTTCTCGATAATGGTTTTGTTAACAAAACCGGCTTCCCGCTTTGGTATGTACCTGCTGCTCTAGTCGGTATGTTTCTGGTACGCGGCATCGCGAGCTTTTTGAGCAACTACGCAATGAATTGGTTGGCCAACAAAATGCTGTTCGAACTGCGCAGCGAGATGTTCGCAAAAATGATTCGCTTGCCCGCCGAGAATTTTAAGCGTGACGCCTCGGGCTTGTTGATCTCAAAAATTGTTTTTGAAGTAGGCAATGTGACCATGGCGGCGACCAAGGTGGTCACGGTGGTGATTAAAGACAGTCTCATTGTTCTCAGCTTGATTGCCTGGCTGCTTTACTTGAATTGGAAGCTCACCCTGATCGTCTTGGTACTTGTACCGATCATGGCCTTGATCGTGCGAGTTTATAGCCGACGCATGCACGACCTTAATCGCTCCAGCTTGGGGTACACGGGCGAGTTGACTCGTGTGGTGAATGAAGCGGTCGCGGGATACAAAGAAATCAAAGTGTTCGGAGCCTACGATCAGGTTGAGGCAGGCTTTCGCAAGACGATCAATAAACTGCGCAGCTTCGCCATGCGCATCACGATTGCCAGTGGGGCGACCGCACCGATTACTCAACTCTTGGCGTCGATTGCAGTGGCCTCGGTGGTCACGATTGCGCTGTTGCAAACCCAGCGCAATGAAACCACCGTAGGTGGGTTTGTGTCCTTTATTACGGCCATGTTGATGCTGCTCGCTCCCCTCAAGCACTTAGCCGATATTAATGAGCAATTGCAGAGAGGTATTGCCGCAGCCGTAGGAGTGTTCGAGCTGATTGATCGTCCGTCTGAGATTGAGCATGGCGGTCTGGAGTTGCAAAACGTCCAAGGAGCCATCGAGTTTCGTGGGGTGAGTTTTCGGTATGAGGCGGCTGAGCAAGATTCACTCCTCAACCTCGACCTGTTAATTCAACCGAACGAAGTGTTGGCCTTGGTCGGAGAATCGGGAGGGGGAAAAACGACACTTATTAATCTTATCCCTCGATTGCTCCAGCCGACACGGGGAAAAATCTTCATTGACGGCGTGGATTGTTCGCAGGTTGCGCTGCTCAGTCTGCGCCAGAACATGGCCTTAGTGAGCCAAGATACGATGCTTTTCAATGAATCCGTGAGACATAATCTTTGCCTAGGCATGAGCTCTCAAGCGGACGATGATCGGCTCTGGCAAGTGCTCGAAGAGGTCGAGTTGAAGGACGTGATTGCGCAGCTTCCAGGCCAGCTCGACGGCAGCGTTGGAGAGCGAGGAGCGCGCTTTTCGGGGGGTCAAAAACAAAGGCTTGCTCTGGCCCGGGCCTTGCTGCGCAACGCCCCGATCTTGATCTTGGATGAGGCGACCTCGGCCTTGGAT
>JANLRI010000255.1:0-8309 GCA_031361565.1 Betaproteobacteria bacterium
AGCTCGCCGATGGACGCTACGATGTGCGCTATCGCCTCTCGGATGTCGCCAAACAAACCGAGATTGTGGCCGAGTCGGTGGTCGCCAGCGAGGGTGACCTGCGGTTTGCGGCGCATCGTATCGCCGACGCCATCTTTCTCAAGTTAAGCGGTGAGCGCGGCATATTTGCAACTCGCATTGCCTTCGTGTCCAAGCAGGGTTCGCGCTTCAGACTCAACATCGCTGATTGGGATGGCGACAATATTCAGGTGGCCCTCACCTCGCCCGAGCCGATTATTTCTCCAGCTTGGTCGCCCGATGGTGGACGTATTGCTTATGTATCGTTCGAAAGCAAGAAACCAACGGTTTACGTTCATTCCCTCGGTACCGGCCAGAGGGCTGTCGCCGCGAACTTCAAGGGCTCGAATAGCGCGCCGGCTTGGGCGCCGGATGGTCAAACCTTAGCCGTCACCCTCACCCGCGACGGTGGCTCGCAACTTTACTTAGTGCCTGCTGGCGGCGGCGAATCCCGCCGTATCAGCATGTCGCAAGGCATCGATACTGAACCCAATTTTTCGCCTGATGGGCGCTCTATTTACTTCACCTCGGATCGTGGTGGCTCTCCACAAATCTACAAACTCAATGTGAGTAGCGGTGAATCCACTCGCTTGAGCTTCAGCGGAAACTACAACGTCAGTCCGAGGGTCAGCCCGGACGGCTCCAAGCTCGCTTACTTGTCGCGGCGCAACGGAAAGTATCTTGTAGTGATGCGCGATTTGGGCTCAAATTCGGAAGCGCTCCTTTCGGAAAATGGCACCGAAGAATCGCCCAGTTTTGCACCCAATGGAAAATGGGTTTTGTATGCCACTAATCTGGTCGGGCGGGACTATCTTATTTCGGCCTCAACCGACGGGCGGGTCAAGCAACGTTTAAGTGCCGGGCCGGTCGATATTCGTGAACCCACCTGGGGCCCCTTCCCACGCTAAACGCATGGGAACGGCTATCAAGATTCGATTTTGTGTTTTAGTGCATTGAAGGTAGACAAATGAAAAAACTCGCAATTATTTTCGCACTGGTCGCAGGACTGGCCGCCTGTAGTTCTGGTGTCAAACTAAACGACCCCGATATTGTTTTGGGCACCAACAAAGCGCCTATCGAAAACCGTGGCGATACAGCCAATTCCTCTGCAGTTCCCGGTGGAAATACGACCCAAAGCACGGTACCGACCGTGAACGTTCCGGATCCCATGAACGACCCGACCAATCCGCTCTCAAAACGCAGCGTGTACTTCGACTACGACAGCTACTCGGTCAAGGACGAATATAAAACCGTTGTGGAAGCCCACGCTAAATATCTCAATACCAACAAGACTAAGAAAGTCATTATTCAAGGCAATACCGATGAGCGCGGCAGCCGCGAATATAACTTGGCGCTTGGTCAAAAACGAGCAGAGGCCGTGGGTCGCGCGCTCGCCGCACTGGGTGTCCCCGCTACGCCGTTGGAGGCCGTCAGCCTAGGTGAAGAAAAACCCAAAGCGACTGGCACGGATGACGCTTCTTTCGCTGAAAATCGCCGTGCCGACCTGGTTTATCAATAAAAGCTTGACCACAAACCTGTGAGGCCCCGTTGATGAGATCGCTGCTTTTAGGATTTTCTTTACCGAGCTTTCGGCCCGCATTGTTTGGCCTGGGGCTGTGCTTCTCGGCCACGGTCTTCGCTGGCATCTTTGACGACGACGAAGCTCGCAAGGCCATCCTTGAATTGCGCGGTCGAGTTGAAGCCGTCAACAAGACCTTGAGCGCACGTCTGGACGCCCTATCGCAACGCTTCGACGAACTCAATCAGCGCCTCGACCGATTAGAAGCAACCCAGCGCGGGCAGCTAGAGCTTCAAGGCCAAATCGAAATGCTCAAGCGAGAGCTGGCCGAGATGCGCGGTAAAGTCGAGGTGCAAACCAACGAACTCGCGCGCACACAAGTGCTTCAACGCGATATCGCCAATACGCTCGAGTCTCGGGTCAGTGCCATCGACAACCGGGTGAAAAAAGTGGAGCCCACCATTGTGACGGTGAGTATCGATGAACGCAGCTTCAATGTTGATCAGGATGAAAAGCGCCGCTTCGACGCCGCGCTGGCCCTGCTTCGTAACAGTGATTTTCGGGCCGCCTCCGTAGCCTTCGCACAGTTTCAAGCCCAATACCCGGAAAGCCCCTACACCGCCAACGCCCTGTATTGGAACGCCACGAGCTTGTTTGGCCTGAAGGACTACCGAGCCGCACTAACAACCAACGAGCGCTTTCTGGCGCGCTTTGCCGACCATCCTAGAGCGGGCGAAGCGGCGCTCAATATCGCGTTTTCACAGATCGAACTGAATGATCGCGTCAATGCTCGGAAGTCGCTCGAAACGGTGATCGAAAAATATCCCAATAGCGATTCTGCACGTCTAGCCAAGGAGCGCTTAGCAACTCTGCGAAAATAGCGGGATGAGCACACTTACCCCGGCCGATATTTCGGCACTCCAATCGCAAGTTGTCTGGTCTGTTTTCGCCCTAGCCTTTGTGCTCGGG
Organism: Betaproteobacteria bacterium; assembly: GCA_031361565.1. GTDB lineage: Bacteria > Pseudomonadota > Gammaproteobacteria > Burkholderiales > Burkholderiaceae_E > JAPOKJ01. The sequence goes on from JANLRI010000255.1 coordinate 2,546, forward strand.
GCCCTCATGCAAAAAAGCAATTTTTGTACGATGGGCGCGGTTTCCGACATTGTCAACATGGGAGACTGGACGCGCATGCGGATGTGGCTCGCGGCCATCGCGGTCGCCATTCTTGGCACCCAAGCCCTGGCGGCTCTGGGATGGCTGGACCTGAGCAAGAGTTTTTATACCGTGGGCAAGATGCCCTGGCTCTCGAATTTACTTGGCGGCCTTCTTTTCGGCTTAGGCATGGTTCTAGCAAGCGGTTGCGGGAGCAAAACCTTAGTGAGAATCGGCGGCGGCTCCCTGAAGTCTCTGGTGGTGTTCATTACCTTAGGGCTGTTCGCCTATATGACCATGAAGGGCATCTTCGCCGTCGCGCGGGTAGCCAGTGTCGACCAGGTGATTCTCGATTTGGGTAAAGGACAAGATTTACCAACACTGTTTGGCGCCAGCTCATCGCCCAATATTCGGCTCACCATTGCCGCCTTAGTGGCCTTGCCGATGATCATTTTTGCGCTGCTGGGTCGTGAATTTCGACGAGCGGAACCACTGATATCGAGCATTTTGATTGGTCTGGCCGTCGTCACCTTTTGGTACCTGTCCGGCAAAGTCGGTTACATCGCCGAAGACCCCGAAAGCCTGCAAGAACGCTTTCTCGGCACCAACTCCGGCAAACCCGAATCCTTCAGTTTTGTGGCCCCGATCGCCTACACGCTAGAACTATTCATGTTCTGGAGCGACAAGAGCAAGCTATTTACCGTGGGCATCACCGCCACCTTGGGGATGATCGCAGGATCCTTCGCTATCAGCCTTTTGACTCGCCAGTTCCGCTGGGAAGGCTTCCGAGATGCCGAAGACACCGCCAACCACCTCGTCGGCGCCGCACTAATGGGCGTGGGTGGGGTCACCGCCCTCGGATGCACCGTGGGGCAAGGCTTGAGCGGAGTGTCAACCTTGGCCCTGGGCTCCTTCATCGCATTCAGTGGCATCATCATCGGCGCGCTCCTAGGGTTCAAGTATCAAACTTGGCGCATCGATCAAACTGAGTTATAATCTAGGGCTTTGCTGCTCCATTCACATGAAGCAACATAAATATTACAGACTACAAATTGCCATTGGCACTAAGACTAATGCAATCGTTTGTTTTTCGGGTCGTTAGCTCAGCTGGTAGAGCAGCGGACTTTTAATCCGTTGGTCGCAGGTTCGAATCCCGCACGGCCTACCAAAATATCCATTAAAGCCTCGCCTCGTGCGGGGCTTTTTTCTTTCTAAAAGACGAAAGAAATCAATGGCTTAGGTTAGGCCTTGTCGCTGACAATCAGACTTTGTTGGTCCAGTAATTCCCCCCTTACAAAATACCTTCGATTAATTATCGACATCACCCACTGAATGTCAAGCAAAAATTCAAAACTCAAAACTTCCCGGACCTCACCCGGTTCAACAAATTGCGAACATCGTCGATGTCGGGATGGTTGTAAATCATCGTCGTGCTCAGGTTTGAATGTCCCAAAATCATTTGCACTAGCTTCGGATTATTAGTTTCGCGCATCAGCTCAGTGCCCGCAGTGTGACGTAGCCTATGAGCTGAAATATCGATGCCAGTTTCCGTCCTCAGCTTCTGGAAAAATCGTGCGATATGCTCGGCGCTTCGCTCTGGTGTCCAAGGAGCTAGCCCCCTTGTCGAGAAGAGTGTCACATCAAACACCGGGGCCTGGTCCTTGATTTTGCCCACTTTAATGAGTGTTTGACGCTGAAGTTCCATCAGGTGACTAAAAAGCTGTTGTTGAATCGGTAAGCGCCACTCTCTGCGGTTCTTGTTATATGACGCATCGAGCCGGACAGTTGAGGTTTTAAAGTCAATATCGCGCCACTGGAGTCCCACCATCTGGCGTCTTCGCATACCGGTGTGAAACAGCATGGCGATGACAATGAACCAGTACCATTTAGGTTCAGCCCAAGGCCAGTCTGGACGGGCCTTTAACTCCTGACAAACGTGCCTTAGCCTCTCCATTGAGACGTTTTTTGGAGGCACAGAGGTGACTTGCGCCGCCGGGATGTTTTCCATTGGCGAAACTTCGATCAAGCGCTCCTTGACAGCAAGATTCAGGAAAATACACAAATGTCTTCGGATTGTGTTCCAGGTCGTTGGCGCGCAAGTTGAAAGAACATCTTCACGGAAAGTTAAGAGCACATCTTCTGTGAGATCTAACACATGAGGATCGCGTCCAAGGTGCGTGACGAGCCGCCGCACTTTTTCTCGATATACACTCGCGGTGCGCTCTGCTGTGCCTTTGCGGCGGATATATAGCTCCAAAATTTCAACAAGTGTTACCGGCTTAGTCGGTGAGTGTTGCTCGATTTTTTCTAATCTTTTTTCCAAGTCGCTCATAGGTACTTTTTATAATATTTCCACTGCAATCGGGCAAACGAACCTACCAACATCACGAAAGGCAAAAGCGTGTAGATTGGATTTATCACCCACGGCGCGCAAAGATACAGCAGAGCGCAAAATGCACCCGCAGTGAGCTGTAAATACTTGGCGCGGTGATAGAGGCCACTCGACTCGCGACCCGCGCAGGCGCGACGGATATAGCGCTCACAAACCCCATCCGAGAAGGCGACCGCGTAAGTGATGCCCAGTAACGGCACGACGCTCAGAATGACCGCCAGCCGAACCCCAAAGACCTGAATTGCCCACATGGCAATTCTGATTTCGGATTGGTACGGCACAATAACCGCATTGCGCCACATCGTATCGAGCATATTGACCGGGGTTGGATCAGCAAAGCGCTCTAAAGCATGGTGAAGCATCGTGAACTCAAAGAACAACCAATAAAGGCCTCGCACGATCAATTGTGCTAACGCCGTGGTCAAAGAAGGGTCTGCGCCGCTATAGGTGGACTCAATCGCTTGCCGGAAGATATGGGCGGCAAACGATTCCGCTTGCCCCTCCCACAGAAGACTGGAGGACATCAGAAAGAGTGTCATCACCAGTAGCGCCAGGCCACCGACGACCATAATCAGCTTGGCTAGCCACTTGAACGGCCAAAAGAAAGCGTGGCCAAGGTGTGCTTCGTGCATCGAGACGGATTTAGAAGGCACTGCCCTTGCCCTCCACGATCAGCTCATCCATCATTTGTTGATGCTCCGCATATCGCTTCGCCATGTCTTGAGCGGCGTCCAGAAGTTCAGTGGGGAATCGAACGTCTTGCTCAGGTGAAAAGAGCGGCAAGCGAATTTTGTAGGTGGTGCCTCCTTCGATCTGCACGAAGGCCTGCCCCTTCGGGAGAGACATGATGTCGCCAGGCTCCAGCATCGGCACCTTTTGGGAGGAAATGCGATCCTCGTTTTTACTTCCAAACTCAGCAAAATCACGAGGGTCATTGGTGTCGGTTGCGCTACTGGCCAAGGTTCTAGACACATCGTTGACCATGGGAAGCTGTTTGGTCAGCAGCTCCGCCGTCACCACTTCTTTGACGCGCAGCATGATCATCGAATTGAAGTTGCCACCAATTTGTCCCGCCTTTGGCTTTGATCCAGCACCGACTTCAAGATCGCTGACCGTTTGGGTATAGGCGGTCATTTGCAGGTTCGCGCCACCGGCCATGTTGACCATGGGAATGAACTCATCCCCGATCATCTTGTGAACCTCATCCGCATGAATGGCGATTTTGCGATTTCCGCCGCGAACGCTCTGACCAAAGGTTTGACCATGCTTATAGGTTTGTCCGGCGACCGAGGTCAGGTCGGCCAGCATCGAGCTGCTCACCGCGCCTGCGACTTCATCATCGGACAACGCATCAAACCCACAGTAGACGATCCCGCCTTTGTTGATCACTTGCATCCAGTCAAAGATCGGTCGCGTGTCGCTCAGATCGTCATAGTCAGGGGAAAGGAGACCGGCGGTTTTACCCGTGGTGAGTTTTTCGAGCAAAGGAAATAGAGACGACACGAGCTTCTCGAAATAGCTACGATCATTCGACAGGATTGAGGCAATACCATCGGCTACCGGATCGTGCCAGCCCTGCTTTTGAGCGTAGATCATCAGCTCTAAGGCTTGAATATCTCGCCCTGTCTTTTGGGCCTGCTTCTGAATGTCCTTCATCGCCTCGGCGCTGACCTCGAATTGATCCTCCCAGCCGGGGTGATCGCGGTGGAGCCAGAACTCAAAATACTGGCGAGCCAGGCCATCGATGTGAACTGCGCTCTCGTAGAGGGTCACGTAGTCTGGCTTTCGTCCCAGAGCGATGAGCGCTCGTGAAATGACATTCACGAAGCGCCACACAAAATCCTTAAAGGCGGCAGACTGGCCTTCACTGGGTAAACGCCCTGCGATGCGAGTGGCAACCTCGGTGATTCTGGAAAAGCTTCCAATCGGGTTGTACCGTGCGGAAATATCCGGGTACCCCAAGTGGAAAAAAATGAACTCCTGTTCTCGACCAGAACGCACAGCCTCGGCGTACATTCTGAGCATCAACGCCGAGTCACCTTTAGGGTCAAACACGATCACCACTTCGCCGCGACGAATGTCCTGGGTCACCAGCACTTCGCACAGGCGCGTCTTACCGACTCGGGTGGCCCCCACGACAAACATATGCCCGACCCGCTCAGCAAGATCGAGCGTAATGTCGCTCTCGTTGGGTTCCACGCCATGCAGGGCCGGATTGCCATGCACCGGCGGTAGAGGCAACACGGGATTCGTCAGCCCCAGCCACTTCGGGCGCGTCGTCCAAGAGATGATGGGCTGCGCCCAACTCGCATGCTCAAATCGATATTCGAAGGCCCGTGCAGCCTTGTAATAGGACCGCTGTTCGCTGTAGTGCTGATTGTCGGGCAATCGAACGGCGATCAAGCGCTGGGTGTGCCGCTCGGTCCACTTGAAGCCACGCCCGAGAAAAAGCCGCTTGTTCGAGACCGGCACTTTGGCGGGGGATATTTCGTAGAGGGGTAATCGTCGTAGGTTCCGCTGATACCGGACGATGGCTAACCCTTGCCGCGCACGCCACACGGAGATGCCACAAAATCCGCAGGCCGCAACCATGGCGAGCTTGGGCGGCAAGAAGAACAGTGATGGTGCCATCAGTGTGGCGACTGCGGCTAGCCCTGAGACGGTGGCGCTCACCAGCTCAACGGGCCGACGCAGGAGATTTTCGAGCGGATAGTCCACGGATACCCCTAGCTCTGCTTGATGCGAATGGAGGTTTCATGGCTGTACTGAAGCACCGCATTGATGGGCGGTACCGGATTCACAAATCGCTCGGGATAGCGAACAGCGATGCAACTTAGCATGTTGCGCTCAGCGCCGGGGCGCTGCTTGGTCATAAAGCGCAAGATGTTGATGTTGCCGGGGTTCACTGCCAGGTGCCAGCCCGCTTTGAGGAAATCACGCTGCACGTTCGATCCAGCAATGGCGATCGCCTCCCGGTCACTGGCATCCGAGGCGGTGACGGTCGCTTCCGCAAAGGCTCTAAAAATGACGGGGGAAACCAGCAACATGAACACTTCGTTTTGCCCTTCGTTGGCAAGCGAAGGATGCTCCACGATGCCAAAATGCACATGAGCGCGAGACTGGTTAATCGGGAACTCGCCGCTTGCAATGCCTTCCTGTAACCACCGCATGAAGCGCTTGGCACCATCCGGTGCTTCTTTGCCGCGTTTTCTCATGGCGAGACTCGCATCCTTCGGTGTGGCGGGCACGACCGCGCTCAGGATCTCCGCAGGCGGCAGCTCCGTGCGCGGCGAGATTCGCAGCCTCAGTCCGCCTGCTGGAGATGACGACCGC
>JANLRI010000281.1:0-3612 GCA_031361565.1 Betaproteobacteria bacterium
TAATGCCCAAACCACCGGGCATAAAGGCATAGACGGCCTTTGGATTGGCGGCTTGAATTTGTGCAATTTCAGCGGAGAAATCTTGCTGGGTCACGGCCGGCCAAAGCTCGGCGACGACCGGTGTTTGATAGTACCGTTTGAAGCCCGCGACGAAGTCTTTGCCTGCTTGATAATTGGGTGCGATGGTCACGATTTTATCGATGTTTTTATCGTTCGCGTATTTGCCAACAACCTCAGCCTGTTGGTCGTTTTGCCACGACGAGGAGAAGAAGAACGGCGAACATTGGGCGCCAGCGATGGGCGATGGACCCGCATTAGAGCCGATCAAGAACACCTGTTTCTCGACGACTTTCTTGTGTACGGCCATCATGATGTTGGAGAAAGTCACGCCAGTGATGATCGGGACATTGTCTTTTTCAATCAATTTGTCGACGATTTGCACGGCGACTTCGGGCTTGAGCTGACTGTCTTCGCGAATGATTTGCACCGGCACACCACCGAGCTTGCCACCGTTGGCTTCGACGACCATCATGAAGGCATCGTATTGATCTTTGCCAAGCGCGCCCTGCGGGCCGGACAGCTCGGCCATAAAGCCAATCTTGATGGGTGCTTGCGCTTGCACCGTGGCCGATATGGCAAGCGCGGTCATGGCGCTGGTGAGGGCCAAGGTCTTGAGCTTGGGAATGGCACTAAGAAAGGTTTTCATGGGTTGTCTCCTCAATCGTTAAAGTTTTGGCTATTGTAGCTGCGAAATAGGCCGTGTCCTAAATTCAACGCGCCTACCCAATGCCGCGTAGGAAGCGCATGAATTTCATGCACTTTTGTTCATGAAATTGACGTCTCAGTCACTTAACGTGCTGCGCAAGAAAGCGCGCACAGGCACTGAGCACTTCGGCTTGATTTTCCAGGTGAGGACTATGTTTACAGTTTGGGATCTCAAGAAGATCCACTTGGCGGGCATCGTTGACGAGCGCTGGAATTCGGCGAATATGGGCCAAGCTGCCGTATTGATCAGCGCAGCCTTGAATCGCCAAAATAGGGCAGACGACATCGCTAAGTTCTGCTTCAATGTTCCAGGTTTTGAACGCTTCGCTGAGCCAGACATTGGCCCAGTTGTTGAAGGTTTGGTCGACATTGCGATGATATTTGCCGAGACGCTCCCTGAAACTTTGGTTTTCGTTAAACAATTTGCGGGCCAGCGCAATCGAGGCGACCCCGCCCTCTTCGACAAATAAATGAGGAGCGAAAACACAGAGCGCTAGCGGCGTGGGCGAATGGGTGAAAGTGTCGGGGAGAGTGTCGGGGAGAGGAGCGTCTCGGGGGGGAGATGCGTCGCGCTCTGGTCGTGCTCGAGAAGCATGGCGCTGAGCCCAAGCGCTATACAGCAGGGCAATCGAGGCGCCATCGCTATGACCCATCAGAACAGGGCGCTCAATGCGTAAACTTTTCAAAAGCGCGGGGAGCACCTGCTGCGCTTCGATATGCATGAAGTCAGTCGCGGCGGGTTGGGCACGCAGGCTGGACAGGCCATAGCCCTGGCGCGCATAGACCAGGCCAGGCAACCCGGTGGCATTGCAAAGCTCCTGAGGAAAATCGCGCCACTGGCTAATGCTGCCCAGGCCTTCGTGCAAAAAAACCAAGGTGGGCGAATCGTGCTCTGTGAACAAGCGCGCACTGATTGGATCAATCCAGAGTATCTCTAGAGTTTGATGCAATCCTGGCAAATGGTGCTGGCTACTCACTCTGGCTTACTTTCCTAGGCGTGGTGCAGCCTGAAGTAATTCGGCTAACTCGTTTTTCCAAAACTTGGCCTGAGCAGTGGTGCCGTGCCCAGCCGTATTTGATGAGGCTGGAATCAAGACGAGGCGCGCATTCTTGATACGTTTGATCTCGCTTTCCATCACGCCTAATTCGGGTGGGTTGCGCTCATCGTCGGCTGAGTTAATGGCCATGACGGTGGCTTGAATGCGCTCCAGGCCCGGCGAGGGGTTGTAATCGCCCGAGGATTCCCATTGGTACAAATGGTCGTTGGCGTCGCCGGCATAGGCGGCCTTGAGCCTGGAGTCCAGCCATTGGTCCGCTTTGGCACGAGTGGGCGCGACTTTGAAAAGCGCCTGGTTGCCACCATTACTCGCCGCGGAGTAAAACACCGAGGCAAAGAGCGCGCTGCGCGGCTGTTGAGTGTAGTTGCCTTGATTCCATTCCGGGTCGTTGCGAATTGAATCAATGATCAAGCGTCGCATGATCCAGTTACGACCTGACATTTCGGTGGGCATTGAGGCCATAGGCACGGCGATATCGAGAAAGCCTGGATACTTTTGAGCCCATACCCAGGTGTGCATGCCCCCCATGGAATTGCCGATGATCAGGCGTAGGCGCTTGACGCCGAAATGCTCGGTCACCAAACGGTATTGGGCGGTGACCATATCGTCATAGTTATATTTCGGAAATTTGGCGCGTAAGCCATCCGAGGGCTTGCTGGATTTTCCGGTGCCAATCGCATCGGGAAGAATCACGAAGTATTTGCTGGAATCAAGAGGCTGGCCCGGCCCGAATAACTCGCCGCCGAAGCCGGGATTGAGCATGCCTAAACTCGAACCCGTCGTGCCATGGAGGACGAGGACCGGCTCACCTGTGGGGGAGCCGACGGTGGTATAAGCCAGGCGCAGCTCCGATAAGGTCTCGCCGCTGTTAAAGCGGAAATCCTTCACCACCCAAGCGCCTTCTTTGGCACCTGGAAAATCCGCCGCGACGGCCTCTAAGGTCAATAAACCCAAAATCATGCTCCATAAAATCTTGGACAGTTTGCTCAGCCAGGAAGCTGAGCTCGTTATAAGGACTGCATGTTTTTGTGTCATCCTCGTCTCCTATCTTAAGGCTGTATTTTAGGTTCAAGTCGCGCGATGAAGTTTTAGCACCTGCGAGGCGCTAGAAATCGGACTTGTCATAATGGTGGCAATGGCGCGATGTGCCAAGTCCTTACGGTGTACTGAATTCAATATTTTTTGAGGTTGTAATGAAAAAACTAGCTTTAACCTGGTCTGGCCTATTTGCTGGGGTTTTGGGATTTTTTGCTCTGACGTCCAACGTGACTGCCCAAACCGCGGTCACGATTGGAATTTCGGGCTGGACAGGTTTTGCGCCTCTTACCCTGGCCAAGGAAGCGGGTCTCTTTAAAAAGCATGGCCTGGACGTCACGATCAAGAAGATTCCTCAGAAAGATCGTCATTTGGCCATCGCCTCGGGCGATCTACAGTGTGCGGCTACGACAGTGGAGACCTGGATTGTTTGGAACGCCATCGGTGTGGTCACCACTCAGATCTTTCAGCTCGATAAGAGTTACGGCGCAGACGGCATGGTGGTGAAGCCCGGGATTGCCAAAATTTCGGACCTGAAGGGCAAAACCGTTGCGGCCGATGCTCCTGGTACAGCCACCTACTTCACCCTGGCCTGGATGCTCAAGAAGAATGGCCTGTCCATAAAGGATGTCAAAGTCGTGAATCTCTCGCCTCAAGCGGCGGCCAACGCCTTTATCGCCGGTAACACCGATCTTGATGCGGGCATGACCTACGAGCCGTTTTTGTCCGCCGTGCGTGCAAAACCAGAAGCAGG
>JANLRI010000292.1:0-5230 GCA_031361565.1 Betaproteobacteria bacterium
GTCGCGAGGAATTCACCAACTTCTGGAATTGAAAGAAGGCCTGGAGCCTAGTGCTCAGACAGAGACTATTGCTCAAATTAGTTATCAGATGCTGTTTCCGAGATTTCTCCGTTTGTGTGGGGTGAGTGGCAGCTTGATGGAAGCAAAGGCAGAATTAAAAAGCGTATACAAGCTCGACACCGTCGACATTCCTCTCAATACACCAAGCCTGCGCAAAGGCTTCCAAACTCGGCTCTTCGCCAACAGGCAAGAGAAATGGAAAGCGGTTCTGAAACTCTGCCAAGCCTTGCATGCACGGGGTCGCCCGATTCTTTTGGGTACAGATTCGGTCGCTGCTGCACGTACGCTCAGTCGACTGCTGCTCAGCGTCAAGCTTGAGCATCGCCTATTGACGGCAGCCCAAGATGCCGACGAAGCGCAGGTTGTGAGCCTGGCGGGCCAGCGCGGCGCCATCACCATCACGACTAATTTGGCGGGTCGCGGCACGGATATCCATATCGATTATGAAGTCGAACAACTCGGAGGCCTCGCCGTCATCGCCTGCTATTTGAACTCGGAAAGACGCATAGACCGACAACTCATCGGGCGCGGCGCTCGCCAGGGGCAAAGAGGCTCAAATCATTGCTTTATTAGTCTTGATGACCCACTTTTTATCAAGACAATTCCGGTCTGGCTAGACCGCAGTTTGAGAGCTCAGCTTGCCAAGTCTGGAGCAAGGGCCTGGCCTTGGTTAGTGGGTGTAGCCCAATGGATAGAAGAGTCAAGGGCAAGTCGACAAAGACTTCAGCTTTTAGAAAACCAATTAGCAAAAGTAAAACTGCTTGCCATGGCGGGTAGAGGTGAATAAGGAAACACAATGAAGGTAGCCATTTTGAAAACCCACCGAATGATCGCACTTAGTGCCTTGAATGCTGTGAGCTTAGCTCTCGTGAGCACAAATGCTCTCGCGCAGAATCTCGACTGTTTGATTCAACCTCATCAGATCGTGCAGGTAGGCAGTGCCGTTCCCGGCGTCATCGAACGCATTCTTGCTGAGCGCGGGGATATCGTGAAGCAGGGACAAATTTTAGTGCAACTGCAATCCAGCGTCGAACGTGCCAATCTCGCGCTTGCTCAGAGTCGCGCCAAGATTCAAGGCGAAGTCAGTGCCGCCGAACAATCGTCTGATTTCGCGGTACGTGAGCACAGGCGGGCCTCTGAGTTGGCGCAAAAGAATTTCGTGAGTCAAAACTATGTTGACAAGGCCGCTACCGAAGCCCAGGTGGCCGGCTCTAAAGTGACTCAGGCCAAGGAGCGTAAATCGGTCGCTGGACAGGAGCTTGAAGTGGCGCAGGCCCAGCTTGCGATGCGCACGATCAAGAGTCCAATTTCTGGGGTCGTGACAGACCGCTTTATGGCCAGTGGCGAATTGGTTGAAGACAAGCCTTTACTGCGCATCGCTCAAGTGGATCCGCTGAGAGTCGAGGTCGTTGTCCCGGCCTCGGTCTACGGCCAGCTACAACGCGGCATGCAGGCCACGGTGCTTCCTGAGTTCGCCAATGCGAAGAGTCGTCCGGCTCTGGTGAGCATCGTCGACAAAGTCGTCGATCCGGCCTCCAATACTTTCAGGGTACGGCTCGAAATGCCTAATCCTCTGAACGATATTCCTGCCGGCTTACGTTGTAAGGTAGACCTCGGCATCAAGATTCCTTCATCCGCGCCCAGCTCGCTGCCCGTCAGAGCTAATAAGAGCTGAAAATGAAGTTCTTGCCTTCAAATTTGAAGCTCAAGCGTCCTTTGTTGGCGAGCCGAAAAGGCTCGCTGGACGCGGACTATGTCGATCCCATGCCTAGATCGAGTCGCTTCAAGATGCCCGACTGGCTCGTGAATCGTCGCCCTTCGCCCGTGGTCATGATGGCCATTGGCCTAGTGGCAATCTGCACGTCACTGCTGCTCAGTGGAGATTTGTTCTTTGGCTTTTTGGATAACAAGGAGCAAGAGGTCCAGATCATCCGTAAGCGGGTCTCTGAAAACATCGCCGCTAACATCGCCGATGCCCTGCAAAGCGGCACGGATGAGTCGCTCAAGGCAAGCCTGAAAACAGCTCAATCGGTCAATATAGATGTCGGCTCAATCGGCGTCAGAAGTGCTGACGGACGATTGCTTTTTAGTGCAGGAGAACACCTTGCTCAGTGGAAGGCTAAAGGCGGCGCTCAAGGCGATCTGTTGCAGGCTGAAGTGCCTTTAATGCATAAGGCAGGTAAATGGGGTTCGGTTGAAGTAAGGTTCAAAGAGGCCGTACCGGGTCCCTTCGCATGGATTGACCGGCACCCTACCCTGAGCTTTCTTGCTTTTATGATTATTGGGGGTGCATTTTCAATCTTCTTGTATCTCAAGCGAGCGCTCCAGTCCTTAGATCCCAGCTCGGTCATTCCGGAGCGAGTTCGCATGGCCTTCGATGCCATGACAGAAGGTGTGGTGGTGATTGAGCCGCGCGGCCGAATTGTGTTGGCCAATTCGATCTTTAGAGACTTCGATCCGTCGCGCTCGAACCTTTTAACCGGCGCCATTCTCTCCTCGGTCGATTGGTTGAAACGCGCCCTTCCGGAAGGTGTTGAGAATCACCCTTGGAACATTACGATGGCGCAAAATATTGCTACCAAGGGTGTGACTCTAAATCTTTCAGAGCTACGAAAGAAGAACCCGAGTCTGCCCGAGCGATTGGTCATCAACTGCGCGCCCATTCTCGATGGACGCAAGCAACCACGTGGTTGCATGGTTACCTTCGACGATGAAACCCAACTCTTCAAAGCGAATGAGAAACTCACCTCCACACTCAAAGCGTTGGAGCAATTTCAAGTTGAAATTGAACGCAAAAATGTTGAGTTGGAAAGGCTTGCGAATCATGACTTCCTGACGGGTTGCCTGAATCGGCGAGCCTTCAGTGAGCGCGCGGTCGCCATGTTTGAGCGCTCTCGCAATGAGCGCAAGCCTATGGCCCTTTTGATGCTTGATATTGACTATTTCAAATCGGTCAATGATCGTTTCGGACACCCCGTAGGCGATCGGGTCATCCGCGCGCTTGGCACCCTGTTGCTGTCCACGTCGCGTGCTCGTGACCTAGTGGGGAGATTCGGTGGTGAGGAGTTCGTCGTGGCATTACCGGAGACGGGATACGACGCAGCTTACAACATCGCCGAGCGGATTCGCATTGCCGTTGAAGAAGAGGTCACCAATAGCATGAGCGATGTCCCGGGCTGCGTCGTGACCGTCAGCGTGGGCTTTTCGACCATTTCTCCGGCCTATCCAAACATCGAATTCATGCTCAACAAGGCTGACGAAGCGCTCTATGTCGCTAAGCAAAGTGGTCGAAACCGAGTGAAGTTTGCCGACCCGATAAAACAGGAGCGACCTCCCGAGCAATCCGTTCCAGCACCCAAGCCTTCGATCACTCCGAACACTAGGTCTTGAGGCGCATTGGAGCAGCCCCACCTTTTGGGCCAAAGATCAAGCTTAGGCAGGGTGATGTTTTTTCCAGTGCTTGGCAATATCAACACGCCTACACACCCAAACTCGATCATGACTCTCAATGTAATCCAGGAAACGTTGCAAGGCACGCAAGCGCCCCGGACGCCCCAAGAGCCGACAATGCATTCCTATAGAGAGCATCTTGGGTGACTCCTCCCCTTCAGCATAAAGCACGTCAAAACTGTCTTTTAGGTACTGATAAAAGTGCTCTGAGGTGTTGAAACCCTGAGGGCTGGCGAAACGCATATCGTTACTATCCAGTGTGTAGGGCACGATAAGGTGTTGATGTGAAGCGCCCCTCGAGTCGATCACTTTAGTCCAAAACGGTAAGTCGTCGCCATAGTAGTCAGAGTCATATAAAAACCCTCCATGATCTAGCACAAGGCGACGTGTATTGGGACTGTCGCGCCCGGTGTACCAACCCAGGGGAGCCTGACCGGTTAATTTCCGAATCGAGGCCACTGCGAGTTTCATATGCTCACGCTCAGTGGCTTCGTCCATGTTCTGATAGTGTATCCAGCGCAGGCCGTGGCAGGCGATTTCATGCCCCAAGTCGACAAAGGCGGCGGTGAGCTCAGGGTGACGCTCTAAAGCCATTGAGACACCAAAGACTGTGAGCGGAAGTTGGCGTTTTTCGAACTCTCGCAAAATGCGCCAGACGCCTGCTCTCGAACCGTATTCGTAAATCGACTCCATGCTCAGGTGCCGTGCCGGATAGACCGCGGCGCCGATGATTTCCGAGAGAAAGGCTTCCGACCCCGGATCACCGTGGAGCACGCTATTCTCACCACCCTCCTCGTAGTTGAGGACAAACTGAACAGCGATTCGAGCCTTTCCTGGCCAGTTCGCGGCCGGTGGGTGTTGACCGTAGCCGATTAAATCTCTCGGATAGGCAGGCGTTGCGAGAGCGCTGCTCACTTGCTTAGATTTTCGGTCAGCGCGGGCTTTTATGGTCATGGTCTGGTCCGTAAGAAATGCTGGGTTACACTTTCAAGCATATTACAAAAAGCAAACGATTTGGAGGCTAGGGATGGCATCGGTAAGTATTGCGAAGCTCGAAAAAGCCTATGGCACGACCAAGGTCGTGCATGGTATCGATATTGAAATCGAAGATGGCGAGTTTTGTGTTCTGGTGGGGCCATCGGGTTGCGGAAAATCGACCTTGTTGCGTATGGTGGCAGGCTTAGAAGACATCTCGGCCGGCAGCATTAAAATCGGCGAGCAGATTGTCAATGACATCCAGCCTAAGGATCGCGATATCGCGATGGTGTTTCAAAACTATGCGCTTTATCCTCATATGACCGTACGCGAGAACATGGCCTTTTCGCTCATGCTCGCCAAAAAATCCAAAGAAGAGATTGAGCAGCGGGTCGCTCAAGCGGCTGGAATCTTAGGACTGGGCGACCTCTTAGAGCGCCTGCCGCGTCAGCTCTCAGGCGGACAAAGACAACGTGTAGCAATGGGTCGCGCGATTGTTCGCAAACCACAAGTGTTCTTGTTTGACGAGCCGCTCTCGAACCTGGATGCCAAGCTGCGAGTCCAAATGCGCACCGAGATCAAGGCCTTGCATCAGCGCCTAAAGACTACCTCGATGTATGTCACCCACGATCAAATCGAAGCCATGACGATGGCCGACAAAATAGTCGTTATGAACTCTGGCATTGTCGAGCAAATCGGCACGCCTTTACAGCTTTATGATCATCCTGAAAATACCTTCGTGGCT
>JANLRI010000369.1:0-18276 GCA_031361565.1 Betaproteobacteria bacterium
ATCGCGGCGGCAGCCTGTTCATGGCCTATCTGCAAAACAAGGAACAGCTCGCGGGTCGCCGCGCGAGCGCCGCGCTTTCCACCTTTGGCATTACGGGAATCTGACGATGAACACTTATTTCTCGCCCACCAGCCGCTATGCCCCGATTGAGATCGCGAAGATTGAGGACGCGAACGGTACCGAGACCGTCTATCTGCGCCGCCGCTTCATCCCCCCGCCCGAACGTTTTGCGCTGCTCGGTGAACATGTCGTGACGCAGGGCGAGCGACTCGATAACATTACCGCGCAACACCTCGAAGATCCAGAGCAGTTTTGGCGGCTTTGTGACGCCAATCGCGCGATGCGCCCCGATGAGCTGACCGCGACGATTGGCAGGCGGCTGCGGATCACGCTGCCTGAAGGAATCCCGGGAATTTCTAATGGCTAATGTCACCCTCTCACTGATGATTGGCCCCGCCGTGCCGGTGCCCGCGCCGCGCGCAGTGATTGACGCGCTCACTAGCGTCTCGGTCAATCATGATCAGACACGAAGTGGCTTCCAGCTTAGCTTTGCAGTGAGCAAGAATTCTTTGCTGCTGCGCACGCTTTTGCCTGCGGGCTTTTTCGATCCGGTGACGACGCGGGTGGTGATCATCCTGACGATGAGCGGTTTCCCGCATGTCCTGATGGACGGATTGGTCACCCAGCAACAGTTGCAACCGTCGAGTAATCCCGGCGAGTCAATGCTGACGATTACGGGCGAGGATTTGAGTCTCGCGATGGATTTGGTTTCATTCACCCGCCCTTTCCCGGCCATGCCCGATATCGCAAAGATCAACTTGGTTCTCGCGCCATATCTGGCACTCGGCGTTGTACCCGTCGTGATTCCGCCGTTCATCCCAACGGTAAAGACGGTCGTGGAAGGCTTCGAATCACAGGTCAACCAGACTGACCGAGAATACATTCAGCAACTTGCCAGTCGTTGCGGATATACCTTCTTTGTGCGGCCGGGCCCTTTACCGCTCCAAAGCATCGCCTATTTTGGACCGGATGCAAACATACCTTTGCCGCAGCATGCCTTGTCGATCAACATGGACGCACATACCAATGTCGATTCCTTGAGTTTTACGAATAACGGGCTGGCAAAGAAGCTTCGGATATATACGATCTTCGACCCGATTACAAAAAAGATCCCCATACCGATTCCAGTACCAAACATCAACGGGTTCAAGCCGCCGCTCGGCCTTCGCCCTACTCCCCCGGCCAAGATCGAATTCTCGAAGGAAACGGCCAAACTGGAGCCCGCTGAGGCTGCGCGCCAAATCCTGGGCTTCGTACTCGACAAAAATAACAGTGCTGCAATCACGGCGAGCGGCTCGCTCGATACGATGCGCTATGGTCATGTCCTTCAATCGCGCGGCCTGGTGGGTGTGCGCGGCGCGGGGCTAGCTTACGACGGGATGTATTACGTCGATAGTGTCTCGCATAGCATTAAGAAGGGAAGTTTTACCCAGAATTTCACGCTCTCTCGGGATGGCCTAATTTCCAACACACCTCGGGTGTTGCCATGAGCGCGCCCTACCTTGGCAAATATCGCGGGACGGTACTCAATAATATCGATCCCGAACTCCGCGGTCGGCTGATGTGCATGGTGCCCGATGTTTACGGGCTAGTGCCTTCAACTTGGTGTGAAGCCTGCACACCGCTTGCGGGCCCGACTGGGCCGCCGATGGGGGTCCACTTCCTGCCACCGATTGGCGCGGGTGTGTGGGTTGAGTTCGAACAAGGCGATCCTGACTATCCTGTTTGGGTCGGCTGCCGCTGGGGTTCGTCCGCCGATCTGCCAGCGCTCGCCAAGGCGGGGCTACCCGTCAGCCCCAGCATTGTGCTGCAGACGGCGGGACAGAATCTGGTCGTGATCAGCGATCTGCCCGGGCCTGCGGGCGGCATCATGATCCAGTCTGGCGCGTCGGTCATTTCGATCAACCAGACCGGTATCTCAATCACGGCGCCCAAGATCGATATTTCCGCCGCCACCATCAATATCACTGGGATCACCGATATCAACCAAGGTGCCCTTAAGGTCACTTAGAAAGGAACGCAGTGCCAGGTTTTGTTCTTCATCAGGGTGCCGTAATGCTTTGTGTCCATGCTGGGCAGGCACAACCCGTTGTCGTCAATCCACGTGTGACGGTTTCCGGGCAATCGACAGTCACGCTGGCAAGCACCTATTCGATTGCTGGATGCACCCTCCCTGCGATGGTCACGGGCGCGCCACCGTGCACCACGGCGCAATTTGTCACCTCGGCACTTCGGGTCACTTCAATGGGCCAGCCGCTGCTTCTCCAGGACAGCCAGTCGGTCTGCGTCCCCACCGGCACGCCGCTCATGATTACAGCTACCCAACCCCGCGTATCAGCGATGTGAGGCCCGCCATGAATATCGATTTCCCTTTCCATTTCGATGCGCGCGGTCATACGGCCGTGACGGGATATCACGATCATATTCGCGACATGATCGAAATACTACTTTTCACAAATCCCGGCGAACGGGTGAATCGGCCCGATTTCGGTAGCGGCCTGCTGCAACTTGTGTTCGCGGCCAACAACCCGGAAGTTGCCGCCGCTCTGCAGTTCACGGTGCAGGCCGCCCTTGATCGGTGGCTCGGCGATCTGATTGAAGTCCGCAAACTCGAAGTAGAGAGCAATGACGCAAGATTGACCGTGGACCTGACCTATGCCGTTCGACGCACCGGTGAGTTGGCCAGCGCGACATTCGAAACGAGCACAACATGAGCCGGGCCGACATGAGCCGGACCGGCATGATCCTGTGCTGCGATTACAAACGCCGCAACCAACTGTTCGGCAATCGTGCATGGAACGGACTCGACTATCTCGATGTGTCTGACGATCAGCGATCGCTCTGCCTGCATTTTTTTGGTGATTCCCCCGAGGGGCTGGAGCCACGCAATTTCCAGATCAGCGGTGGCCGCAGGATTCGCGATATTAAGGTGATTGCGGCCGCACGACATGCTACGGACGATGCGGAACTGGATGATTGCCTCCAACTGACGCTCAACCATCCCGGTGATTTCTCGACCTATACCTTATGTCTCGTCGACGTACCTGGGATCGATCCGCGTTTTGCCTGCCTCGACTTCAGCTTCAAAAACAATTGCCCGAGCGAGCAAGACTGCGGTGATGCGACTGCCTGCCCACCCGAGACCTTCGCCGAGCCAGAGATCAACTATCTCGCCAAGGATTATGGGAGCTTCCGTCAACTGATCTATGATCGCCTGGCGCTCGTGATGCCCGACTGGCGCGAACGCCACGCCACTGATTTGGGTGTCACGTTGGTCGAGCTACTTGCTTATGTCGGCGATCATCTCAGTTATGCCCAAGATGCGGTCGCAACCGAGGCCTATCTCGATACGGCTCGCTTGCGCGTTTCGGTGCGCCGTCATCTGCGGCTGATCGACTACAACTTGAACGAAGGATGCAATGCCCGCGCCTTCGTAACACTGAGCACTGACGCAGATTTCGGCTTCAAACGTGCGCGCGATTTTTATTTCATCACCAGTACGTCGGGCATTGAGACAGGGAGCATTGAGACAGGCAGTCATGGCGTCGCAAGCGCTGCCGATCTCGAGCATGTTTTGGAAAGCCGCTACGAAGTGTTTGAACCGGTAGTCATGCGTGAAGATGAGCCGTTCGCTTTCTTCGCCGCAAATAGCCTGATCTACCTTTATGACTGGGGCGACGGTGAATGCTGCCTGCCTCAAGGAACGACTTCCGCCACTTTGTTTGATCATGGCAATGAAGACAAGTCGAACGCCAATACGAGAATCAAGCTCAATCCTGGCGATTTCTTGATTCTCGAAGAGGTGCGCGGCGCGGCGACGGGCAACCCTGCCGACGCCGATCCTGCGCATCGCCATGTCGTACGGTTAACAAAAGTCACTACTGGCTACGATGCGCTGCTGCGAAACATCGTTATCGAAGTTGAATGGGCGCGTGAAGATGCGCTGCCCTTTGCATTGTGCATTTCGGCGCGCCGTGCTTCGCCCGACTGTGACAGCATCACCGGGATCAGCGTTGCGCGCGGCAATGTCGTACTGGTGGATCACGGGCACAGTCGGACGAGCGACCTAGGCCAGGTTCCCGCGCGCGATGTTCCCGGTGACTGTGCCTGCGAAGGAAGCATCATCGAAGTCCACCGCGCCCCGCTGTCCTTCGCACCGGTGCTGGAATCGGGGCCACTCGCTTATGCTGAACCGGTAGCCTTGAATGCCCCTGCGACTGAGTTGCTTAAGCGCGATCCGCGCGCGGCACTGCCAGCGGTTGTTTTGCACGAGCGCGGGACTCGCTGGCAAGCAGTGCCTGAGCTTATGGGAAGTGGCGGTGAGGACCAGCATTTTGTCGCTGAAGTGATGGATGACGGCCGCGCGAAACTGCGCTTCGGTGATGGCGTTCACGGTCGGCAACCGGAACCAGGTGGTACCTTCACCGCCACCTGGCGACGCGGCGGAGGCGTAGCGGGCAACGTCGGGCGCGAGGCCATCTCGTTGTTGGTTGTGCGGGATGGCTCGCTCAGCACCGACAAGTTAAGTATTCGCAACCCGCTTCCGGCCTCAGGCGGGATAGCGCCCGAATCGGTTGACGAAGCGCGGCTGGTCGCGCCCGGGATGATCCGTGCGCGTCGCGAACGGGCCGTGGTAGATGAAGACTATGCCGAACTCGCCCAGCGCGACGCTCGGCTTCAAGGCGCCGCTGCGACGCTTCGCTGGACGGGTAGTTGGCACGAAGTCCGTGTGGCGATCGATCCGGCGCGGACCGAGGAAGCTACTCCGACCTTGATTGAAGAGGTATCAGGCGCGCTCCATCGTTACCGTCGGATTGGCCACGATCTAGCCGTGGTGCGTGGCCGCTATGTGCCTCTGCAACTCACCCTAGAAGTCTGTGTTCTTCCCCATTTCCAGCGCATGCGTGTGCAGGCTGCGTTGCGGGATGTGCTTAGTAACCGCCAGTTAGTTGGCGGCGCAAGCGGCTTTTTCTACGCCGACAATTGGCAGTTCGGCCAAAGCGTCTATCTTTCGAAAATCGTGGCGGCAGCGATGACCGTTGAAGGGATCGAAACGGTTGTCGTAAGAGATTTGCGACGCCTTGATCAGCCTCTCGACAAGAGCGCACTCGACAGTGGCCGCTTGTTGATCTGGCACGGTGAGATTGCGCAGCTCGATAACGATCCTGATTTTCCTGAACGTGGTCAGTTGAAACTGAAGATGGGAGGCGGACGATGAGCTGTTCTGGCGCTTGTTCATGCGGATGCTGCGTTGGGCTTCATGCCGTCACACCGATGTCGATACAAAATCGCCCGGGACTGTCTCGCGTTTCGACGCGGATCGGCACGCATGGTGGCTTTCTCTCGACGATGCTCGCCCGGCTTTCGGCGGCGGACTATCCCGAACTGGCCGAGTTGCGCACTCGCGATCCGGCGGATGCGAGCATCGCTTTGCTTGATGCCTGGGCGACAGTCGCCGATGTGCTGACGTTCTATCAGGAACGGATCGCCAATGAGGGATATTTGCGCACCGCGATCGAGCGCCGCTCACTGATTGAACTCGGGCGGCTGATCAATTACGTTCCGCGCCCCGGCGTTGCATCCAGCGTCTATCTGGCCTTTGAAATGGAGAAGGAACCGCAGAAAGCGATCATCCCCAAGGGCACTAAGGCCAACAGCATTCCTGGCCCCGGCGAAACAATGGAGGCGTTTGAAACTAGCGAGGAAATCACCGCCCGACCCGAATGGAACGCCATCCGGCCCAGGCTTGCGCAGCCGCAGAGCGAGAAATTGATCACGGCAAACGGCCTTTATATTAAGGGCACGGCGACCAGGCTTAAGGCGGGGGATCTTTTGGTGATCCAATACCCGGGGAAGGCGCTAACACCTAAGCGGATCGCGCGTGTCGGCGTTGATCACGGCAAGGATCGTACGTTAGTTGAGATAGTCGGCAATACTGGGTCGACGGGCATTAATGAGGCTATCAATACCAGTGAGACAAGGCTAGCATCGCTGCTACGTCAACCAACCCTTGCACCGTCCAGCGCCGCGCACTTGCTGCGGTCGGTGGAAGCGAGCTTCGCGGCAGGGGCTGATACCCTCCCTAAGCTCAAGACAGCGTTTCGGCCGGAACTCGCCGACACGCTCTTGGCGTCACTTCGGAACGCCCCGCCAAGTGAGATTCAAGCAATCAAAGTCTTTGCAATGCGAATCGAAGCAAGGGCGTTTGGCCACAATGCGCCATTGCAGTTAAAGTCGGTGGGCAGGGACGGGGTTATCCCAACATTCGCTGAATGGAAGACCGACAAGCCTTGGGGCGACGCTAACGAAGATGCCCTCGCGCTATCAAGCGCGCACCAACCTAAGCGATTGTTTCTCGACAACGGCTATGAAGTCGCCACCGATACAATGGTCGTGATCGAAAGTGCAAGCCGCAAACTTGAGGTCATGGAAAGCAAAGGTTTGGAGGTCACGCCGGTTTCGCTTAACGCCTATGGCCTGAGCGGAAAGTCAATCAAAATTGAGAGCAAGAAACCCTTGGCAGGGTGGCTCAAGAACGAAGATGATTCTTTCTCGACAGTCCGAAGCGCACGCTTTTTTCTCGGGAGCGAGAGGCTCGAACTTGCCGATGCGCCGATTCAAGAGCAGGTCGCGAGCGACACACTTGAACTCGACGGTCTTTACGAGGGGCTTGAACCGGGGCGCTGGCTCATCATCGAAGGCGAACGGACCGATATCAAAGGCGAGAGCGGAGCGCCCATCCCAGGCATACGCGGCGCCGAGCTGGTGATGCTAAGCGCGGTTGCGCAGGCGCTAAAAAAGCCTGTAGTCAACGTTGGTACGCAAATCGCCGCAACGAATGGGAGCACGGTCGACCCCAGGGAACCCGAATTCGTCCCTGACGGTACTTACCATTCAACCCTCACGCTCGCGGCAGTCACAGCCGCCGGAACCTCTGGCCTCGCCTACACTTACAAACGCGACACTGTCACTATTTACGCCAATGTCGCGCACGCCACCCACGGCGAAACTCGGCAAGAAACGCTGGGCAGTGGCAGTGCGACAGAAGCGCACCAGCAGTTTCGCCTGAAAGTGCTGCCTCTGACCCATGTTTCGGCACAAAGCCCCTCAGGCACCAACAGCACGCTCGAAATACGTGTCAATGATCTGCGCTGGCATGAAGCCGCGACACTTGCCGAGATAGGTGCGAATGACCGCAGCTTCACGACGCGCACTGGCGATGATGACAAGGTTGACGTCCTCTTCGGCAATGGTCGTCACGGCCTGCGCCTACCAACGGGCCGCGAGAACGTGAGGGCGCTCTATCGCAGCGGAATCGGCCAACCCGGCAACGTTAAGGCTCGGCAGATCAGTCTGCTGGGATCACGGCCTTTAGGCGCCAAGACTGTTATCAATCCGATGCGCGCATCGGGTGGGGCCAATCGCGACGAGACCGAAGCTATTCGCCGCAATGCCCCGCTCGCCATCCTTGCCCTCGACCGGCTGATTTCAACAAGCGACTATGCCGACTTCGCGCGCAGCTTCGGCGGCATCGGCAAGGCCTCGGCCGTCAGCATCAAGGGCCTGGTCGAAGTGGTGATTGCGGGCGTGGAAGACGCAGCCATTGATGAAAGCTCCGATTTGTTTCGCTCGCTGAGAGCTGCCCTGCATCGTTACGGCGATCCGCTTGTCCGCGTGAAACTTAAGGTGCGCGAACGCGCCAGCCTTGTTATTCAGGCCGGGGTGCGGATCGAATCCGACTATCTGTGGGAAACGATAGAGCCTAAAATCCGCGCCGCGATGCTTGACACCTTCAGCTTCGATAACCGGGCGCTGGGGGCACCAGTCTTCCTGAGCGAAGTAATGGGCGCGATCCACAAGGTGAATGGCGTTGCAGCAGCGGACATCGATGTATTTGGCATTCTGAGCGAAACGCAACTTCTCCCAGACCCGAGCGTAGACCCGGCTTCATGGCAGATCAACCCCGAGAGTTCCAGCTATGGCCGTATCACAGTGGAACCCTACCAGATTGCTTATCTACTGGCTGAGGTTCCCGAAACGTTGATCCTGCAAGAGGTGACCGCATGACCCCCGCCGCACACAAAATCTATGATCTGCTGCCCGCATTCCACCGGATGCGCGATGTCGAGAAGGGCGCACCGCTACGCGCGCTTCTGACGCTGATCGGCGAACAGGTTGATGCGATCGACGCCGATATTGAGCAGCAATACGCGAACTGGTTCATCGAAACCTGCGCCGATTGGGTGGTGCCGTATATCGGTGACCTTGTTGGATACCGTCCGGTCACCGATACTGGCAGTGCGGGTGACGCAGATACGCCTGTAGCCCATCTACTCAACGCTGCGATCACGCCACGCGCCGAGGTTGCCAACCTGCTGTCGTTCCGGCGGCGCAAAGGTACCTTAGCACTACTCGAACTTCTAGGTAAGTCAGTGGCTGATTGGCCAACGCGCGCAGTGGAGTTTTATGCCCTTATCGGCTGGACCCAGCCTGTCGCGCATGTCCGTATGAACCGTGGACGCTTGGTTGATGTGCGCGACGGCAATGCCCTATCGCGTCTGTCCGGTCCGTTTGATACCCTGGCGCACGGCGTCGATATTCGTCGGATCACCAGCAAGCGTAGTGTTGGACGAGCCAATATCCCCTCTGTCGGCCTATTTGCATGGCGGCTCAAGACCTATCGTGTCACCGGCACACCCGCTTACTGCCTTGAAAGCGAAGGGGCGCAGTGCTTCACCTTTAGCGTCCTGGGCAATGACGGGCCGTTGTACCGCCAGGCCGTGCCTGAGGCAGAGCCAACTCATATCGCCGAAGAAGCCAATTTACCGACACCGATCAGCCGCAGCGCGCTCGAGCAGCCTGTGTCACGTAAGCAGATGGAACAATGCAGCCTGCACGAGCAATGTCGTCGCACGCTCGAGAATTTCGACTCGCGTCACCCATCAGTTACCCAAGCAAGTCATGCGCTTTACGGATTCGGCAAGAGCATCGTCATCCACGCGCCCGACTGGCCGGAAAAAAATTCTCCACAGCCGGTGCCTGCGCATCTGATCGTGCCAGCCAATCTCACCAATTGGCATCACCGCGCCAAGCGTAACCAAATATTGCTTGATCCGACAACGGGCAGGATGGTGTTTCCGGTCCGTCAGGTGCCGCGCAAGGGTGTTCATGTCGATTATCTTTATGCTTTTTCGGCGGACATGGGCGGGGGTGAATATCACCGCCCTTTGTGTCAGCCCGCTAGTTGCAGCGTCTACAAGGTCAGCAAGCAAAAAGGCGTGGCTGGTGTATTTCCGTCAATCGATGCTGCCTTGGTCCAGTGGCGCACCGATCAAACTGTGTCGACTATAGGTGCTCCTAAGGCAGCCGTCATCGAAATCGCGGACAGCGCAGCCTATACCGAGCAATTGCGAATCGAACTTGAGGTTGGCGAATATCTGCAAATCCGCGCGGCGGACCGGACCCGACCAGTGATCCGCCTACTCGACTATCTTGCCGACGGCTCCGATGCTTTCACCGTCACGGGCAAGGCGGGCAGCCGCCTCGTACTGGACGGCTTACTGATCGCCGGCCGAGGTATCCAGATTTCAGGGCCAGATCCCAGCGACAAGAAAGCTATGGCTCTTGGCGATTTGTGTGACGTCACTATCCGCCATTCAACACTGGTGCCAGGCTGGGGACTAAACTGCGACTGCGAGCCGAAGCGTCCCGGTGAGCCCAGCCTTTCGCTTGTTGACAGCAACGCCCGGATCAACATCTCCCACTCAATTCTTGGCCCAATCCACGTGACCGCTGACGAAGTGCAGAGCGATCCAGTGGTCATCAGCGCCAGTGATAGCATCATCGATGCGACGGAAGAAGAGCGCACCGCTTTAGGCGCAACCAACCTACCGCTCGCCTTTGCCAACGCATCCTTCACTCGCTGCTCTATATTTGGCCGGGTCGAGACTCATGCAATCCCCTTTGCCGAAAACACGATTTTTGCAGGCCTTGTCCGGGTGGCGCGCCGTCAGCTGGGCTGCATTCGGTATTGTTATGCGCCGCCGGGCTCGCGCACGCCACGCCGCAGCCACTGCCAGCCTGATCAAGCGATGCAAACGCTTGGTGCGGACCCAGAGATGGAAACTGCGCGAGTGTCCCCTCATTTTACGAGCACGCGATACGGCAACCCCGCGTATGCCCAACTCTCCCGGCATTGCGCGCTCGAAATCACGCGCGGAGCGGACGACGAATCCGAAATGGGTGCGTTCCATAACCTCTATCAACCGCAGCGCGAGGCCAATCTTGCGGCGCGGCTGATCGAGTTTTCTCCCGCCGGAATGGACGCCGGTATTTTGTTTGCGAATTAGGAGGCAGTAATGAAAGGTGACTTTTCACGCGACACATACCGGCCGGCAGGCCTGTATAGCCGAGTAATGATGCAACAAGGCCGTGTCCAGATCGACGCTGACTGGAACGAGCAAACTTCGATCCTGCTCGGCTATATGCGCATGTTGACCCGCGATTTGTTTGGCGACGCTGCCGGGCCGGCAATTGAATGCGGGTTCCGGATTGTGACGTCCGTTATTGACCAGACTAGCCTATCCACAACCGAAAAAGACATGCTAAAAGCGATAGGCGTAGACGACATAAGCCCTCTGAACCCCAACGATATGCTGATCATGCCGGGGCGTTATTACGTCGGCGGAATTCCCATTGAGACTTCTCGTGTCATGCGTTACGAAAAGCAACTAGGTGCTTCGTTGGAAGACGCATTTCCCACATCTCTTAAGGCCCAAAGCTGGGTGGCCTATCTCGATGTTTGGGAGGACTATGTCTCAGCCGACCAGGACTCCCATATTCGAGAGATCGCGCTAGGAGGCGCTGATACATGCGGGCGCGCTCGCGTGAACTGGCGGGTGCGGGTTTCGCTTAAATCGAAGGTCGATACGTTTAAAGCACTTGAAAGGACGAAGCCAGGACAGATTAAGGTCAGCGCCAAACCTGCTTCGGCCGACGACATGCTCTGTTCAATTGACCCTGAGGCGCGCTACCATGGCGCTGAAAACCAACTCTACCGCATCGAAATCCAGACCGGCAGCACGAAGGAAAATGCTCCGACCTTCAAATGGTCTCGTGACAATGGCTCGGTGACCTTTCCGGTGACGAAAAGCGCTGGCACGACTGTAACGCTTGCGCATCTTGGCCGCGACGAAACGAACGGGCTGGTCGTCGGCGACTGGGTTGAGCTAATCGACGATAATTGCATGGCCGCAGTTGGCGTCGGTCAAATGGCGCAAGTCAGCTCGATTGACCCGCATGATCTAGTCGTTACACTCAAGCTGCCCGCTAATGTGAAGCCGCTTAGAGACTACGACAAACGCGACGCCAAGGAACTTCATGCCCTCTTGCGTCGCTGGGACCACAAAAATAGGGCAGTTGAGAAGGGTGACGGGGCCCTAGCTGTTACACGGAGCTCGGAAGTCGAGCTTGAAGACGGTATCTTCGCCACATTCGGCGAGGGCGATTTTCGTGCAGGTGATTACTGGTATATCCCCGCGCGAGTGCTCGATGGTAATGTTGAGTGGGAGGGTGGGTTCCGTACCCCCGATGGGCCCCATCATTTTTACGCACTGCTTGCCGAAGGCACAACGACTAGCACAACCAGCAAAGTAGCCGATCTGCGCTGCCAGATCAAGACCCTTCCGTGCGAATAACCGGGAATATTGCGGCTAGTATATGCACTCGAGATCAAAGAAAAGGTAAGCCCGAAATTGAGTAAAGACTCGGTGAGTACCGGATTGAAAAAAGTTTAAGTGAATGTTCAGATTGCGGCGGAGCCGATGTGCTTGCGCGGTCGCTTGCGTCGAATTCTCTGCGGATTTACGAGTACGTTGCGCAATAGTGTGTCGCGGCACCATAAAGTGCCGGGTAGCGCCGCTCATGTCGTAGTAACCGTAGTCCTCTAAGTCTGCGTCCAGACCCCGCAACTTACGGGCGTAGACACCTTTAGTGGGCCACTCCGTATGAATCGCGTCAGAGCTACGCAATTCCTCAAATGGTTCAGGATCAGATAAATCTCCAATCGCCTGCCAAACCGTACAGCGTTGACGAAGCGATACAGGATAAACGGGCGCTTTTAGGCCTCGTTTCGTCCCGATCAGGAACAGGCGACGGCGATCCTGCGGGACACCATAGTCTGCGGCATTATGTTCTTGGTAAGGCAAAAGTACATCGTATCCTGCGACACTTGATGCGAGTATCAATTCTTCGAGAAACTCCGAGTGTTTGCCAAGAGCAGCCCTTTCACGTTCTCAAAAACGCAGTATGTGGGCTGGAGTTCCTGAACAATCCGCACATAAGTGAAAACCCAACTGGCTGCGGGGATCATCAAGCGCTCGCTTACCAATCAATGAAAACCCCTGACAGGGCGCGCCGCCAAAAACCACGTCAATCTCCGCATTGCCTAGGCCGGCCTTTTGCCGAATGTCAGAGCCAGTGAGGCCAACCACACTCGCGCAGATCACTGTTGAGTAGGGAGAAGTTGTGCTCATGGGTTGCGCAGCGAATCGGGTCGATCTCCACAGCAGCGACAATATCGAACCCCGCTAGTTCAAAACCAAGCGAAAGACCGCCAGCGCCCGCGAATAAGTCGATACCGATCGGGCGTCGTTTTGTAAGGTTCTTCGCGATCTCCATTCTCGCGGCCTCTATTTTGGAATCGGAAGACTTCATATAATTAATTTGACTTGCATACGCTCAAAGGACAGAAGCAATTTTCGATGATAGTTTGACATTCTGATAGGCAAAACTAGTCCCTTCGGCTGAAACTCTTGACCATGCCGGGTAACTTAGGCCAGATGCTAGCGTGGTCAATCACAAATTCGCTGCATAAAGCCTACGCCCGATTGCGCCCCTGCTCCATCGCCTTCAAAGCCCCCAACTTCTCCTTCACCACCAAAGCTGCCGAGCCTACCGCCACCAATTCCATAGTCATCCCACGCCGAGTCGTCACCTCGCACTGACCTTCCTTCAAACCGCGATCCCCAATCGTGACGCGCAGCGGCACTCCGACCAACTCCCAATCGGCGAACATCGCGCCAGGCCGCTCATCACGGTCGTCGAGAATCACGTCGACACCGGCCGCGACTAACTCATCGTGGATCGACAGACCATGCTGACGCACCGCCTCAGATTTGCTCCAACCCATTGGGCAAATCACCACCTCAAAGGGCGCGAGCGGCACCGGCCAAATAATGCCCTTGTCGTCGTGGTTTTGTTCGATGGCGGCGCCGAGCAGGCGAGTCACACCAATGCCGTAACAGCCCATCTCCATGACCTGTGATTTACCCTGCTCGTCAATAAAGGTGGCATTCATGTCTTTGGAGTAACGGTTGCCCAGGTAGAACACATGACCCACTTCAATGCCCCGTTGTATCGCCAACGCGCCCATGCCATCAGGCGAAGGGTCGCCTGCAAGGACATTACGAATGTCGGCAACGATGGGCTCGGGTAAATCACGCCCCCAGTTCACCCCGGTGAAATGGAAGTCCACTTCATTGGCGCCACACACAAAATCCGCCATATTGGCCACCGTCCGATCCGCGACAACCTTGATCGGCTTTTTCATGTCAATCGGCCCCAGGTAACCGGGTGGGGTGCCGAAGGCATCGACAATCTCAGCCTCGGTGGCAAACCTAAAGCCACTTAAACCCTCTATCTTGCCCGCCTTGATTTCATTCAGATCATGATCGCCGCGCACCAGCAAGAGCCAAATCACCGAACCAGTAACAGCACCCTTGGCATCCAACTGGTCCACCGCCAGCACCAAGGATTTCACGGTACGCGCCAACGGCAGGCTCAGAAGGTCCGCAACGTCCTCACACTTGGCTTTGCCGGGCGTCGGGGTTTTCGCCAAGGCTTCCACCGCAGCAGGTCGGGTGGCCGATAAAGCCACAGCTTCGGCCAACTCAATATTGGCGGCATAGTCCGAACCAGGGCAATAAGCAATCGCATCCTCGCCCGTATCCGCAATCACCTGGAATTCATGTGAAGCCGACCCTCCAATAGCGCCGGTATCCGCGGCCACCGCTCTAAACCTGAGTCCCATGCGCTCGAAAATGGCAATGTAGGCGTCATACATGGCTTGATAACTTTTGAGCGCCGATTCCTTATCCCGGTCGAAGGAATACGCATCCTTCATGGTGAACTCACGGCCGCGCATCAAACCAAAACGCGGCCGACGTTCGTCACGGAACTTGGTTTGAATATGGTAGAAATTCTTCGGCATCTGACGATAGCTTTTAATTTCCTGGCGGGCGATGTCGGTGATGACTTCCTCGGAAGTTGGCTGAACAATAAAATCGCGACCATGACGATCCACTACCCGGAGCAGCTCCGGGCCCATCTTGTCAAAACGCCCCGTTTCGCGCCAAAGCTCTGCCGGTTGAATCACCGGCATCAGCAGCTCAACCCCGCCGGCCTTGTTCATTTCCTCCCGGATGATGTTTTCAATCCGACGAATCACCCGCAAGCCCATGGGCATGTAGTTATAAATGCCGCCGGCCACTTTTTTGATCATCCCGGCACGCATCATCAGTTTGTGGGAGACGATTTCGGCATCGGCAGGTGCTTCTTTGAGGGTGGAAAGATGGAATTGCGAGACTTTCATTAGATCTTCATTCAGTTGGGGGATACGCAAGACGAGGATTCGCCGATATAATCAGCCCAAGTTTAAAGGATTACGGGGTTGGCCATGTTGGATCGAGACGGCTACCGCCCCAATGTCGGAATCATTCTGCTCAATCAGGACAACGAAGTATTTTGGGGAAAACGGGTTAGGGAACATTCATGGCAGTTTCCGCAAGGCGGAATCGACCGTGGCGAATCGCCTGAAGAGGCAATGTTCCGTGAACTCGAAGAGGAGGTTGGGCTGCAACGCGAACACGTTCAGCTGATCGGCCGCACCCGAGAATGGCTGCGCTATGACGTCCCTGAGCATTGGGTCCGGCGGGAGTGGCGAGGACATTATCGCGGGCAAAAACAAATATGGTTTTTGCTGCGCCTAGTGGGAAAAGACGCGGACATCAACCTCCGCTTCTCAGACCATCCAGAGTTTGACGCTTGGCGTTGGCACGACTTTTGGGTGCCTCTTGAGTCCGTGATTGAGTTTAAGCGCGAGGTTTACCGATCGGCGCTGAACGAGTTGCACTTGATTTTGCAGCAACGCGGGGGCGGCAATTTAACGGAATCCGGCAAAAAGGATTCGGCAAAGAGCGCTACGGCGAAGAGCGATGCGGAGAAGGCTAGTCCTTTGGATCGTAAACCTCCCACACCTTATCCGCCGCGCTTGGGCTAGAAACCTTTCGGCGCGGCCGCGCGCCGTGCCTGCATTACCTCACTATGGCCAAAACCTCTGAAACCAGGGGTTTGCCTTGCAAAAACGCCGCGACATTGGCGAGAGTCAAGTCCCCCATTGCATCCCGGGTGGTATGCGTACCGCTGCCTTGATGGGGATGCAAAACAGCATTACCCAACTCAAAAAACGCAGGGTTAATCTTCGGCTCGTTTAAGAACACGTCCAAGCCCGCGGCCCCTAACTTGCCACTGGCGAGCAACTCGATCAAGGCAGGTTCATCGACCACCGAACCACGAGCAATGTTGACAAAAGTTCCCTGGGGGCCAAGCGCTTCCAAGGCTGCGCGACTCATCGTGCCTTGAGTGGACGCACCGCCGGGAAGCGCAGCGATCACCACATCGGCCCATTTTGAGCCCGCGACAACATCTGCAAAATACGGGAAAGTGAGCTCCGCTTTTTTGCGCGGGCCGCTGTACCCAATCTCGGTATTAAAGGCGAGGCAACGCTTGGCAATGGCCTGCCCGATGCGACCCATACCCAGGATAAGCACCTTCTTCTTCTGCATGCTCAAAGTCAGGGGCATACCCGCCTTGGCCCAAGCGCCCGTGCGTACATGCTGGTCGCCAAAGGGAATACGGCGCATGCTGCCAAGCAACAAGGCTAACGCAAGATCAGCGACATCTTCGGTCAGCACATCCGGGGTATTCGATAGGCCAATTTTATGGGCTTTGCAGTAGGCGACGTCGACTGCGTCGTAGCCCACACCCATATTCGCCACCAACTTCAACTTGGGCAATTGCTTCATGATCTCGGCCTCGACGCCGCGGCCACCATTGGTGACGACAATCTGGCACTGATCGGCGACGTCTTTGAGAAACGCTTCTTTATCAGTGGCTTCAAAATATCGGCGCACGTCATAAAGTGCTTCCAATTTAGCCTGCGAAGGAGCGTGGATTGCACCCACCGAAACGACCAGGGGCTTTGCTGCGGGAGATGTACTCATTCCAATTCTTTCTTTTAAACGATTCAAGTTTGGCGGGGTAAAACGGCGACAGTTTATTTTTAAAACCTCATTGGGACTGGCTCAGAACGACCGGCTCATGACGCACTGCTCACGAGAAATACGGGCCGGGCATTGAGATGCCCAGCTTGCTCGCCCATGATTTGAGTTGGGGCGCAATTGAAGGATGCAAAGTCACCCCTTTAACCAGTTGTTCAGCCTTGCGCGCAAGACCTCGATGGCCTGGCAGGCGCACTGGCTTTTGCGAATCGCGAGGCAGATTATTGCGGCAGGCCTCAACCAACCAATCAGTCTGCCAAGTGAAGGCTCCTAAGCCGGCAAAAGCCGCCGGATCGAGGATTTGCAGATACACGGTGGCACCCCAGCCCTCGGAGACATCGGCTCGACCATGGCCCGATAGACCGCCGGTGAGCGCTTCGATCATCAGTGCCAGGCCGTAGCCCTTATGACCGGCATCAAGCCCCCCGATCGGCAGAATCGTGCCTGGGGGTTGCGCCGTGATCACTGCCGGGTCATGGCTAGGTTGACCCAGCGCGTCTAACCACCAAGCATATTCGCCTTTTTGGCCCAGCGCCTTCATGCGATTACTCATGCCATTGGTGGTTACAGAGGCCGAGATATCAATCAAAATCGGCTCCGCACTGGTGGGTATGCCGACCGCAAAGGGATTGGGTGTAAACACCGCTTGCGTACCGCCAAAAGGTGCCACGCTGGCACTGGAAGGATCAGAACATGACAGGATCATCATCATGCCGGAACGCGCCACAGTTTCGAGATAAGCCGCCAAGCAAGCGATGTGATGACTACGCCTGATCGCCACACTGGCTTGGCCATGCATGCGCGCTCGTGGCAAGGCCCAAGCCATCGCTCGGCGCACAAGATATGGCCCAGGCAGGCGTTGACCATCCCAACTGGCCACCACTGTTTGCTCACTGAGGACCGCAATCTCACCCTCTTTGAGCATCGTGCCGCGTTCAAGCTCAGCAAGATAGGGGCCAAGCAGTTGCAAGCCATGCGTGTCATGCCCAAGCAAATCACCTTCGACCAACACTTCGGCGACATCGAGTGCAATCGCGTCCTGCATGCCAGCGCGCATTAACAGCGTATGTGCAAACTCGGTCAAATGTTCAGCGTCATAGCGTTCAGCATTCATTGCGGCCTGTGCCTCCCAGCTTTACTTCGTGGTTCATCAATAGGTCGCCCGGCCACCCGACAGGTCGAACACGGCCCCGGTTGAGAATGAGCATTCCTCAGAGGCCAACCAGGCCACCATTGCCGCCATTTCCTCGACCTTGCCAAACCGGCCCATCGGGATTTTCGACAGCATGAAGTCAATATGTTGCTGGGTAATTTGATCAAAAATCGCGGTCTTAACCGCTGCCGGCGTAATGCAATTCACACGAATACCGGTCTTGGCAGTTTCCTTGCCTATCGACTTCGTGAAGCCAATCACGGCCGCCTTCGAAGCGCTATACGCACCCGCATTGGGATTGCCTTCTTTACCGGCGATCGACGCGATGTTGATGATTCGACCGTAGTCCTTTTTCATCATCTCTTTGACCGCTGCAATATTGCACAAGAAAATGCCGTTGACATTGATAGACATCACCTGTTGGAACTCCTCCAGGCTGTATTCCCAATTCGGCTTTGCCGGACCCGCGATGCCCGCGCTACAAACCATAATGTCTACCTGGCCGGTTTGAGCCATGGTTGCCATCATTGCTGCGGCGACTGAATCGGTGTTCGAAACATCAACTTGAAACGACAGTTGGGCTTGGCCAGAAGCGGATAGACCCAGCGCTGCGGCCGAGGCTGCGCCGACCTTCGCATCCAAATCCCATAGTACGACTCTTGCGCC
>JANLRI010000370.1:0-4674 GCA_031361565.1 Betaproteobacteria bacterium
GACGCCGCCATTGCCGTCCAGATGGTGCTCAATCTGGTGGAGCCACAATCCTCGGGCGTGGGTGGCGGTGCCTTCATGATTCACCATGATGCTGCCAAGAAAGAAAGCATTGCCTATGATGGCCGTGAAATGGCGCCTGCCGCGGCTACGGCCAATATGTTTACCAATAGTTCTGGTGTGCCATTGGCCTTTCTTACGGCAGTGGATGGCGGCCTTTCGGTGGGTACGCCGGGCTTACTCAAGATGCTTGAAGCGGCACATCAAAAACATGGAAAGTTGCCCTGGGCCAAATTGTTTGAACAGGCCATCAAATTATCAGATGATGGATTTCCCGTCTCGGAGCGGATGAGCATTTCCATAGCAGGCTCTGCGGCGCGAATTAAGGCTCAAGGCGAGCCTGGTGCAAGTTACTTTTTGAATGCTGATGGCACTGCGAAGGCGACCGGGACTCTCTTAAAAAATCCGGAACTTGCGGCGACCTTCCGGGCGATTGCTACAGGCGGATCGGCGGCGTTTTACACCGGTGCAATTGCTCAGGCCATTGTCGATAAAGTTCGTAACCACCCGACCAACCCTGGACGATTGTCGATGTCCGACCTGGCGGGTTACGAGGCGAAGTCCCGTACGCCGCTGTGCGGCGACTACCGAGCAAAGTATACCGTTTGCGGCATGCCTCCACCAAGTTCAGGCGCAATAGCTGTGGTTCAAACCTTGGGTATTTTGAATAACTTCGATGTATCAAAATACCAGCCCAATAGCGCGGACGCAATACACGTGATAAGCGAAGCGTATCGCCTGGCCTACGCGGACCGTGCCAAGTATGTCGCCGATAGCGACTTCGTCGACGTGCCGATTGCCGGTCTGATCGATCCGGCCTATTTGAAGACTCGCTCGGGCATCATTAACTTGGACAAGAGTATGGGTGTGCCCGTTGCGGGCAGCCCTGCTGGAGCTAGCGCATTTGGCAACGACAATTCCTTGAATTTGCCTTCGACCAGCCATATGTCGATTGTGGATGCCAGTGGCAATGTGGTTTCCATGACGACCACCATTGAGAACGGCTTCGGTAGTTTGCAAATGGTGAAAGGGTTTCTACTCAACAATCAGCTAACCGACTTCTCTTTCACGGATAAGGATGCGGCGGGCGCCTTGATTGCGAACCGGGTTGCACCACTAAAACGTCCGCGCAGCTCGATGTCACCCACGATTATTTTTAACAAGGCAGGACAAGTTGAGGCGGTGGTTGGATCCCCTGGAGGAAGTAACATCATCCAATACGTCACTAAAACCATTATTGGCTTAGTCGATTGGAACATGGACATTCAACAAGCGATCAACCTCTCTAACTTTGGAGCGCAAACGAGTGCGACGACTTCGCTTGAAAAGGGTTCACTTGCCGCTGCAGCCACAGTTGAAGCGGGTTTGAAGGCGAAAGGCCATACAGTATCGATTCTCGATATCAACAGCGGGGTCCACGGCTTGGTGATGAACGGTATTCGTTCCGATGGCTCAGTAGGTGCCTTGTCGCGAGGTCCAGCGTTCGGTGTTTGGGCAGGGGGCGCAGATCCTCGTCGTGAAGGTACCGCCAAAGGCAATAACTAAGCTCACGAATCTTCTTGCGCAGACGAATTCGTCGGGTTCAGATAAGTTATCCGCAATTAGTCAATTTGGACAGGCGTTTCTTGAGCGAACGGGTATTCCGGGGCTCTCAGTCGCCTTTGCTCGACAGGGGCAAATGGTTCATCAAGAGACGTTTGGTTTTGCCAGTCTTGAACGCAAAGAGAAGCTGAACCCCGGTCATTCTTTTCGAATTGCGAGTGTCTCCAAGCCGATTACGGCAACGATGATTTTTGTGTTGGTGGAGCGCGGCGGCGCGCACCAGGTACAAGCAATGAATATTCTAATTTTGGATATTGCCTTCTCGGTCGGATCATCGAGCAAATCACCGGGAAAAGCTTCTCGCAGGCCACTAACGAAATGATCTTGAGCCGTGTTGGCCTATCAAAAATGCACATCGCGGGCAATACTCTAGTTCAGAAAGCGCCCAGCGAAGTGCAATATTACGCTGAGCGTGGCGAAGATCCGTATGCCATAAATGTTCACCGCATGGATTCGCATGGCAGGTGGGTCGGCACGCCCACCGAGTTAGTGAAGTTCGCCAGCGGTATCGATGGCTTGAGACCGAGTGCGAATTTGCTTCAAGGTGCCAGTATCGCGGCCATGACTCATCCTTCGGCCGCGAATCCAGCCTATGCAAGTGGGTGGGCCGTGAACAGTGCGCCAAATTGGTGGCATTCCGGTAGTCTTCCCGGCACCACTAGCCTTTTGGTGCGCACGGCCAGCGGCATGTGCTGGGCGGCTTGTACCAATGCGCGCACGGGCGATTCCAGCCATGCACTTGACGACATGATGTGGAAGATGGCTCGCTCGGTCCGTTCCAGGCAAGCTTAAGCCCGTCAGTAATCTCTACCGCAGCACGCGCCATTGCGCTTGGTGGGCATTCGCATAGGCGTCGGCTTGAGCGCGATTGTTTTGTTGCCAGGGATGGAAATCTTTTCGCAAATACTCGCGCAGATGTCGTGCACAAAGCCAAATCCAACCATTGCCCGTCGCGTGAACCTTGTCGCCTGGGCGTCCAAAGAAAAATTTTGCCGCCGACCACCACGTCGACGGTTTAAATAGGGTGCGGTCGTGCCACAGATTATTGACGGTCTGAAGCAGTGCATCGCTGGCGAAGGTAAGGGTGGCATAGATGAACCAACGCACGCGCCACTTGTAAGAGCCACTCAGTGCCTGGTATAGATCAAAGGCGACGGCCTTGTGCTCGGTCTCTTCCATTGAGTGCCACATCCACAAGTGCTGCATGATTGGCTGCGCGCCAGCCATCATGCCCGGTCGATCCAACATTACCTGAGCCAAGACGGCCGTGTAGTGTTCATAGGCGGCGGTAATGGCAAGATGATGCAAGGGATTGATATCAGCGGCGGCAGCGAAGCGCTTTACGACTCTTGGCTCCCAATGATTGATCAATCCCTGTCGAGAGAGTTGCCGGTTGTACTGTACGTGCATGTGGCGGTGGGTTGCTTCCTGCGCGCTGAAGTCGCGAATCTGTTCCTGTAGGGATTCGTAGCGCGCTTCGGGCGGCAAGAGTTTAGCGCAAGCTTGCACTGAATCGATGAAGCGTTGTTCGCCCTCAGGAAAACTCATCGATAATGCGTTGAAGTAGGCGCTGCGAAATGCATCTCCGCTATGCCAGTGTCGCTCGAAGCCTTGATTGAGATCGACATTCAGTTTACGAATGGGAAGTGGACCGGTGGAAAGACTCGGTGCTTTAAGGATGTCTTGGTTTGAATTCATAGTTCGTAATATACTGAGCAATCCTCAGATTTGAAACTCGCCTTTTGCTCAGTTTTTCACGGGCCACGAACTCAACATGCCAAAAACCCCGGAGCTCGCATCTAGCCTGCGTCGCCAGCCTGTTCAAGATCGTGCCCAGCGGACCATTGAGACGATTTTTCAGGCGACTGCTCAGATTGTGGCGAGTGAGGGCGAGAGTGCCCTAAACACTAATAAGATTGCCGCTAAAGCGGGCTTTTCAATTGGCACGTTGTATCAATACTTTCCTACCAAGGAAGCTATTCTGATCGCGATGATTGCTCGGGAAAGGCGACGCGTGCTCGACCAACTCGGCTCAATTCTCGACGAAGCGGTCAAAAATCAACGCTCTGCCCAGGAAATTGTTGAAACCCTCATTCATCTCCTCGTGGAGTCTTTTGCTTCGGGACACAAGTTGCAACGTGCCATGATCAGGCTGGCGTGGCAGGTGGATCATCTGGATGCGATTACTCAGGCCTTGCGCGAAGCCAGCGAAACCCTCTCCATGTATTTGGCGCGGATGGCCGCTCGCGACCTTAGCGGGCTACACTTTAGAACCTCTCCGGCCACCATGTTTGTGTTGACCCGTGCCGTCATGGGGGCCATTCGAAGCGCCTCTCTGGAACGATCCTCACTCTTGGGCAGCAAAGAGTTTGAAACTGAACTGGTTAAACTTTGCTTAGGTTTGCTGGTTGGGCAAGAAATAAGTGAGCACTGATTAAAATTTAATCCCAGTCTGGAAGGAACAACGATGGCGAAACAGCAACACCATGCTCCTGGTCATGACCATGACCATGACCATGACCACGCTCATGACCAGGAGAAAACGCATCATCAGGACCACCATGGTCACCACGGCCACGGTCACCCTCAGGCGGATCCCAACCAACATGGCCGCGCCTTTGTTATCGCGATTGTGCTCAATTCGCTTTTTGTGACGGTCGAGTTCGTTTACGGTTTTATCGCCAATTCAACCGCGCTCGTTGCCGATGCGGGGCATAACTTGTCCGACGTGCTTGGCCTGTTTTTAGCTTGGGGGGCGTCGATTCTGGTGCGTAAGCCTCCAAGCCTGCGCTACAGTTATGGCTTGCGAAGCACTTCGATCTTGGCTGCCCTCAGCAATGCCATGTTGCTCATGGTGGCCAGTGGAGCGATCGCCTGGGAGGCCTTGCAGCGCTTTTATCATCCGCCCGAGGTAGCTGGGCTGACGGTCACCTTGGTGGCGGGGATCGGAATATTAGTGAATGGCGTATCCGCTTGGCTCTTTATGCGCGGAAGCAAATCCGACCTCAATCTTCG
>JANLRI010000373.1:0-14846 GCA_031361565.1 Betaproteobacteria bacterium
GTGTCTTCTCGCCATGAAAGGGGCACAGTCCCTGATAGTTGGCACCTGCTTTTTTTAGCTGCACATACCTGCCCACCACCTCGACAATATCGAGGCGGGCCAGGAGGTCAGAAATAAAGCTTTGAGGGATCACCCCGCGAGTTTAGCCTTGACCTGTGCCGACACCGCAGAGAGGTCCGCCTTACCCGCCAATTGGGGCTTCAAAATTGCC
Source organism: Betaproteobacteria bacterium (assembly GCA_031361565.1). Taxonomy (GTDB): domain Bacteria; phylum Pseudomonadota; class Gammaproteobacteria; order Burkholderiales; family Burkholderiaceae_E; genus JAPOKJ01. Next base: position 212 of record JANLRI010000373.1, read on the forward strand.
ATGACCTTACCCATGTCTTGTGGGCCAGTGGCCCCGCTTGAACTCATCGCCGCAGTGATCGCTTGAGCGATCTCTTCCGCCCCCATTTGGGCCGGCATATAGGCGACCAGCACGATCAATTCGGCCTTTTCCTTGTCCACTAAGTCTTGCCGCTTGGCCAACTCAAAGGCGGCGATTGAATCGCGGCGCTGCTTGATTAACTTATCTACGACCGCGAGGATTTGTGCCTCATCAAGCTGGATACGCTCATCCACCTCTTTTTGTTTGATGGCCGCCATGAGGCCACGGATGGTCAACAAACGATCAGCGTCCTTGGCCCGCATCGCGGTCTTCATGTCATCAGTAATTCGCTCTCTCAAACTCATATCATTTCCTTTTCAACGAGGAATTCAGCGTTCAGCGACCCGATTATGCGGGTTGTTGAATATAAAAAACCCGCCCAAGTTAGCCTGGACGGGTTTTCTAAGATGCACCATGCTTGTGGCTTAGTACATCTTCTTAAGCCCAAAGGCTTAATACATCTTCTTAGGCAACATCTGGCTACGGATGCGTTTGTAATGGCGCTTTACAGCAGCCGCTTTCTTACGCTTGCGTTCGGCCGTTGGCTTCTCATAGAATTCGCGCGCACGCAATTCCGTCAACAGGCCAGTTTTCTCAATGGAACGCTTAAAGCGTCTCAATGCAACATCAAACGGCTCATTTTCTTTTAAACGAATAGCTGGCATAACGGAATCACCTCCTTCCTGGGTCGGCTCTTGAGGGGGAAACAACCTTGAATAGGTTCCAAGTGTCGTCTCAAACTTAAAAATAGGCCCTCTGGCCAGGGATTTTCGCTTTTTTCATAGCGAAGCCTTCGACTATAGCATTTCTTGTTTGATTCAGGGAGAAAACCTGCCACAAAGGCAGAAATAGAGTTCTTGATGTGCAAGTCGAATTGTGAAAGAATATGAAAAACAATATCTTAGGCGAAAACTTTCGGGTAATTTATTATTCGAACGATTGCCCTGGACTATAACTTTCCCAATTTTTCGGGAGAAATCCTGGAGAAGAGGTCGCGATGAGCGTTTTCCTTCTCGTGAATATTCAGACAGCCTATGCCCTGGCCGGACTGATCGTGTTGATAGGCGCGGGCACCGTATTCTTTCTTCGGACCCTCGATGAGCAGTCCAGCCGATTGCTGAGTCGGCTTTCCGTTTGCCTCATGACGACCGGGATTTTAATCCTGGCTGCTTCGACCATTATGGTCGAAGAAACCCTCGCACTCGCGCTGCATATCGCCAACTTTGGGACCGTCTTCGGCGTCATTACCGTGGCCGAACTCACTCGCCGCTTGCTTGGCCTGAAGCGCCGAACTGGCCTCGCCGTGACCTTGATTGTTTTTGCCTTTCTCGCGTTTGAATGGACCTACGACCCCCTGCGCCCGCTAACCGGTAACGCACTGCGGCACGCCTTCGAGGGCATTCTAGGCTTGGCCTTGGCCGTTCGGCTCACCAAACTGCCGCAAACCAATACCCCCATTTTGAAAAATCTCCTGACCATCACGGCTGCTCTCTACGGTGGCGTCGCCCTGTTCGAGCTGGCCAACACTCTGTCTCACGATTTAGTACTTAAAAAGCAAGGTTCGACCTTAGTTCTAGGGCTCACCCAAACGGTCAGTATTGCGGGCACCTCGGTGCTCACCGGCCTCTTCATCGCCCTCCTGATGCTCACCGTGAACGCGCAAATGGCGAACCGGCTGAGGCACCTGCTTTCCACGGATGAGCTAACTCGTCTAGGGAGTCGGCGCGGCTTCAACGAACAGGCGCCTGGCTACGTTGCCAGATGCGAGCAAGCCGGGAATATGATCGCCGTGCTGATGCTCGACATCGACCATTTCAAGCGAATAAATGATCGCTACGGGCACCCTGTGGGAGACGCGATTTTGAAGCACTGTGCGCGTCAGATGCGGGCCAGCCTTCGTCCCGATGCCATGTTGGCACGCTATGGTGGAGAGGAGTTTTGTGCTCTAGTGCCGGTAGATCGTTTTGCCGATGCGCGAGCCGTTGGCGAACGTTTACGCCAGCACGTAAACGCGCGCCCGTTTGGTTTTGCCGGCTTCGAGATTCCCTGCACCATCAGCATTGGCATCGCCTTCGCCCATACGGACCAACCGCTCAGTCAAGCCATTGAACAAGCCGACCAAGCCCTTTACGAAGCTAAGCGCTCGGGCCGGAATCGGGTAATTATGTTCGGCGAGACCGGAAGCGGAACCTGGAGTCCGGCACCGACTTTAGAGTCAAGCCTACCGGGAGCCCCAGCCTTAGTGCCTATTTAGGTTAAGTAGAGCAACTTGCATTGCTCAGCCAGCCCGGTAAGATAGGTCGCGTGACATAGACTAATGCAGTAGGCTCAGTAAGATTCTGATCGGCGAGGTAATAATTGACCCAAGTCCTGAAGATTGATGTTGCAGGCATTCCGCAACGCTGGATTACCGTGGAGGAAGCCGCAAGCTACTATGCAACACAAACTGTTGCATGGACGCTAGGGGACCGTTTTGCCCGCCTGCGAGGCGGCATGAGTCGTTTGACCGGTACGCGTTCACAAATTGACGTTCACCCCATTATTGCCATTAAAGGCAGGTCGCACGGCAGTGCCCGCATGAGCCATACCGTACCCACCTTAACGCGACGCAAGCTAATCCGCCGTGATCGCGGGCTTTGTGCCTACTGCGGCCTGCGCTTTAAAGACGATGAGCTCACGACCGATCATGTGCGCCCCGTCTCAAAAGGTGGTCAGCACGTTTGGACCAACGTGCTTTCTGCTTGCAAGAGCTGTAATAGCGCCAAAGGCAATCGAGAACCTCATGACTGGGGCCACCTGCCCCTCTTCATTGCCTATACACCCAACCTCTACGAAGGGCTTATTCTTGCTAACCGCAACGTACTTGCGGATCAGATGGAATTCCTATTGCAAGGTGTTGGGCAGCAATCTCGTTTAAAGACTCAAAATCAAGCCCAACCTCTGCCGCCTGCTGGGCTGCAACTTGACCCAAAACCAAAAGGGCGGGCGACTGCACAGCGTTCTTCAAAACGCAGTCACTAAGCTCACCCAAGGTGGTGTTCAGGACGCGAGCGTCCGCGTAAGAGGCTCGCTCAACGATGGCCGCAGGCAGGCTAGCGCGTACGCCACTGCCCAGTAATTCGCGCTGGATGTCTTGGCAGCGCGCCAAGCCCATGTAAAAAACCAAGGTCAGGCCTTGCTGGGCGAGCACGGAATAATTGATGTTATCGCCGTTCTTTTGCGGATGTCCAGTTAACAGGACAAGCCCATGGCTATGCGCTCGGTCTGTCAATGAGCGTCCTAGGGCCATGCCGGCCGCCTGGGCACTCGTGATGCCTGCCACTAATTCCACCGCAACGCCACGAGCTTTCAAAAAATCAATTTCTTCATTGGCCCGGCCAAAGATTAATGCATCACCCCCTTTTAACCGGACGACGCAATGCCCCTTACGCGCTTCGTGCGCCATCAGGCGATTGATAAAGGACTGAGGTGTCGAGCGGCACCCGCCACGTTTACCCACATAGCGGATACGCACCTTGGGACCGGCGTGCAACAGCACAGCTCGATTGACCAATGCATCAATCAAGATGACATCGGCCTCAGCGATCAAGCGCGCGGCTTTTAAAGTGAGAAGCTCAGGGTCACCAGGGCCGGCTCCAATCAAGAAAACCTTTCCGACCCTGGCCGACAGGCCAACTTGAGGCGACAGATTATTCATTTCAGATTATTCATTTCGTTATTACCTCGTCATTCGCCGCACCCGGGGTTGGCTGCGACCGACCGCCCTGCGCGGCTTCATCGTTAAGGCGCAAGGCCGTTTTGATACAAGCGAGCTGAAGAGCAATGGATCGAGGCACAGGTATCACACCCGCCAAGACCGATTGAGTCCAAGCAGCGGTCGCTGCAATATCTTGAGCCGCAGGCAATGCAGGGACATCAGACACATCCAAAGCCTCGGCTTCCATCATGGTCTCGATGCCTCCAGACTGAATCAACTCAATCGATGTGATCCGCTTGGCACTTGCCACCACCTCGCCCTCGCAACCACGTGATTGCAAAGCCGAGGCCCCCAAAGAAGCGAACACCTCTTGCTGCAAGATGCGAAATTCGCTATGGGTATAACTCGCTAACTGAAGCACCGAGCGCCCGACAATGGGTTGCAGCAGCTTCACAAGGCTATGCCCGGTATTTCGCACACCCATTTCCCGACGTCGCTCAAGCAAGGAAGCAAGAGCAGGCGACAAGACATCCACCGGAACGAAGGCTGGATCTCCGCGCTTAAAACGCATGTCCACCTCGGCGCTAAGTTGGTCTGGAGCGCAGTCAATCAGGTCCATGCCCAGGGCGTGGAAAATTTGCGCAGAAGCGACCCGCGAAGCCTCAGATCGCACGCCGTGTACAAGCACCGGGATGCCTTCGTCAGCGAGGAGGCAAGCAAGCAAAGGGAGTAAGTTAGGCAGCATGCGCGCCCCGTTATAACTCGGGATCACTAAAGCCGTTGGCCCCTGGGAAAGGCGGATTTCACGAACATAGGGCTCAGCGGCAGCCAGCGCCCCGAGGATTTCAGGGAGAGACTCACCCCTGACCCTCAAGGCCATTAGAGCCGCTCCCACTTGCATGTCACTCAACTCTCCCGCGAGTATGCGTGCATACAAAACCTTGGCCTGTACTTGCGACAAGCCTTTGCCACTGGCCTTGCCAATGCCTTTCAGAAGCACTTGGACACTTGGAACATTATCTTCAGACGACATGCAGCCCTCTGCACGTGCATCTATATCGAGATCTTCCCATCATCATTCCGAAACCTTTTACCCTCAGCCCAAGCAAGTAGAAACGCACAAAAACGGTGCCAATACATATTTTCACCGTTTTTTATGCACAAACACAGGGCGCAAAAGGAGTCAACGGACTTAAGACTGTGTCAGCAACATCCGTGCCCGGGAAATGATGCTAAGAATACTTGCTTGGAACTCAGGAACCAGCACGGCGAATAACAATGCGCAAACCTAAACGGTTTCAACAATCCTTTCGTGTTTGCGATACAAGAACTCAAGAACCTGAGCACGGTGACGCATATAGGTGGAATCCGTTGCAAGCTTGACTCGGTCACGGGGCCGGTTAAGTTGAACTTGGACAATTTCGCCAATCGTCGCGGCAGGGCCATTGGTCATCATCACGATACGGTCAGAAAGCAAGACGGCCTCATCCACATCATGGGTGACCATGACCACCGTACTTTGAGTTTTGGCAATAATCCGCAGCAATTCGTCTTGCAGATGAGCCCGAGTCAGGGCGTCCAAGGCACCAAAGGGCTCATCCATCAAAAGCACTTTCGGCGCCATCGCGAGAGCCCGGGCAATGCCCACGCGCTGCTTCATCCCACCCGAGATTTCCTGCGGTTTTTTCTCCCGAGCATGGGTCAGGCCCACCATCTCTAGGGCAGCCAACGCACGCTCCTTGAGCTGGGCTTTGCTTTCTTGGGCTCCAAATACACGCTCGACGGCGAGCAGCACATTCTCTAGACAAGACATCCAAGGCAAGAGGGAGTGGTTTTGAAAAACCATGCCACGATCCGGCCCAGGCCCCACGATCTCGCGATTGCTCACCATCAAATTACCGGTCGTAGGCCGAAGCAAGCCGGCGATCAAATTCAGCAAGGTTGACTTGCCACAGCCAGAATGGCCAATCAAGGTGACGAACTCGCCCTTGGTGACCGTGAGATCGATGTTGCGTAGAGCAACAAAAGCGCCTTTTTTAGTTTCAAAGACCATTCCCGCATCGTCGACTACCAGATAGTTCGCCAGAAACTGGGCGCGAGCATCTCCTTGCGGCTCCGCAGTTGATTCACCAATCATTGCCATCTTTGCACTCCAAAAATTGTCCGGTTCAAACGTCTTAGAACTTTGAGGTCCAGCATCTACTCGTAGCTAAACCGGTTGACCAACCAGATCAGCGCGGCCTCGAGCATCAGACCAATCACACCAATAATAATGATCGCCAAGAGAATGTTCTCAACCTTCAAATTGTTCCACTCATCCCATATCCAGAACCCAATACCCACACCTCCGGTCAACATCTCGGCAGCCACGATCACCAGCCAAGCGACGCCAATGGCCAGCCGAACACCAGTCATCATGTAGGGCAATACTGAGGGAAACAAAATCTTGGTAAATATCTTCCACTCGGAAAGGTTCAGCACCTTGGCCACGTTCATGTAATCCACGGGCACACGCTGAACTCCGACAGCCGTATTGATGATCATGGGCCAGATTGACGAGATAAAGATCGTCCAAATCGCGGCCGAGTGTGCCCCTTTAAACACCAGTAACCCAATCGGCAACCAAGCTAAAGGGGAGACTGGTCGAAGCAAAGAAATGATGGGTCCGACCATGCCATTCAAAAATGAAAAGCGTCCAATGAGAAAACCCATCGGAATACCCACCAGAGCCGCCAGACCAAAGCCCAAGCCAACGCGACCCAAGGAGTTCATGACCTTAAATCCGATGCCCTGATCATTCGGCCCGTTTGAATAAAATGGGTGGCTCAAAACGGTGACTGCGGCCTTACCAGTGGCCATCGGACCAGGAATCGTCTGTCCGCCTTTGGAGATGGCCTCCCAAATTAGCAACAGCACACAGAGTCCGAGAATCGGCGCTAAACCCTTCAATAGAAGTTCATTTCGCGCCCTTTTCCGTACCTCAGGAGAAACAATGTAAGTCGGCGCCGCCTCGACTTTGGCCGCAGCCTTGCCGGAAATTTTCTCGAGGGCCCTTCCCACTCCGGCCGGGCGCGCCTTTGACTCGCCGGTGACGAGTGAAGCTTCGCTGAGCATGGCGGCCTCCGCTGTTAAAGACACTGCAGACATGATGCTTTCCTTAAGAGTTTTTAATCTTGAATGCGCTCGCGTATTGCTTGGGGTTGCTACCATCCCAGACCACGCCGTCGATCATCTTCGAGCTTCTATTCTCAGTTTTGGGCAGCCCTACTTTCGCGAGACCGGCGGCCTGTTTATAGAGGTCAATTTGATTGACCTGCTTCGCCACGGCCAGATAGTCAGGGTCTTCTTTTAGTAAACCCCAGCGCCGATGTTGGCTCATGAACCAGGTAGCATCGGAGAGGTAGGGGAAATTCACAGCACCATCATCGGAAAACTTCATGTGGTTCGCGTCATCCCAACTCCTGCCCATACCATTTTGGTAACGCCCAAGAATGCGGTCGATAATCACGTCTCTTGAGGTATTCACATAGGGTTGCTGAGCAATGGTGTCGGCCATTTTGTTCTTGTTGCTCAGGCTGGCGTCGATCCACTTGCCCGCTTCAAGAATCGCCGCTGTCACAGCCCGAGCGGTATTGGGATTTTTCTTCACAAAGTCCTGTGTCGTACCCAGGACTTTCTCCGGGTGGTCCTTCCAAATGTCCTGGCTAGTGACTCCCGTCACACCGATCCCGTCGGCAATTGCGCGGTGATTCCAGGGTTCACCGACACAGTAAAAGTCCATCGCGCCCACCCGCATATTGGCGACCATTTGTGGCGGTGGCACGGTGATCACTTTCAGGTCCTTAATCGGGTTCACCCCATAACTTGCGAGCCAGTAGTTCAACCACATGGCATGGGTGCCTGTTGGGAAGGTATGAGCGCCGACGTATTCGCGTTTATCCGACTGCATCAGCTTGGCTAGAGAAGCACCGTCGACGGCCCCTTTTTCGGCCAACTTTTTGGAAATCGTGATGGCCTGCCCGTTGCGATTCAAGTTCATCATCACGGCCATGTCTTTTTTCGGCCCGCCTATGCCGTTTTGAACTCCATAGATCAAGCCATACAACACATGCGCAAAATCAATCTCACCATTGACCAGCTTATCTCTCACCGACGCCCAAGAGGCTTCCTTAGTCGGAATAATTTTGACGCCGTACTTCTTGTCTAGCTCAAGCACGGAAGCCATCACCACCGAGGCACAATCGGTGAGAGGAATAAAACCAATCTTCACCTCTTTTTTCTCAGGCGCGTCGGAGCCTTGAGCCCACACCGCTGCACGCATGCTGGCATCCAATAGAGAAACCGAAGTGACGCTTGCTGCCAACGCCGCCTTCTTCACGAAACGGCGTTTCGACATATGCGCTCCAATGACTAATTTATTCATAGTTTTCGCCCCAATACATCAGAAAAAAAAGCAAAAAAGGCGTCTCGTCGAAGCTGCGCGTATTGCGCAAGCCCAGACGGACACCTTTGTCCCGAATTACAGCTCAGCCAAGCCCACCTCGTTGTGAGCCGCTGATTCATTCATTGAACTCTACGCAAACAGCGTGCCAGGGCGTTCAGTCGGGATACCGATACTGCAACGCACCAAAACACCGCGTGACTGGTGAAAACCGCACCTGATTTGATGCACCCACCATGCTCTTGGTGCAGACAAGCAGCGCTCGAGGGTGGGCACCGCATGACCCGCCGTGTTCAAATCGAATACACTCAATTGAATGAGTACCCTGGTTCGTTTTCGACAAGTAGATAAACGCTTCGCCAATGGCACCCTGGCCTTGCAAGGCTTCGACCTGACCCTCCAGGGTGGGCAATTGACGAGCTTGCTCGGCCCCTCAGGGTGCGGTAAAAGTACCGCCTTGCGCTTGATCGCGGGCTTGGAGCAAACCAGTGCAGGCACCCTGGAGAGCGCCCTTCAAAAACATGAACTCGGCTATGTCTTCCAGGATCCAACCCTCATGCCCTGGGCCACGGTTGCAGACAATGTCAGCTTGCCGCTGCGCATACGCAATACTGCGAACACGGCAATTCAAATGAAGGTCGATGAAGCTCTCCAAAAAGTCGGCTTGCGCGATTTCGCCTACGCCTATCCTCGGCAACTCTCCGGCGGCATGAAGATGCGAGCCTCAATCGCTCGCGCCTTGGTGACCCAGCCGCGAGTCTTACTCATGGACGAGCCCTTTGCAGCGCTCGACGAAATTACGCGATCAAAACTCAACAGCGATCTTTTGACGCTGAGGGCCAAAGAGAATTTGAGCATCGTGTTTGTGACCCACAGTGTTTATGAATCGGTTTTTTTATCAGATCGTATTGTGGTGCTCTCTGATCGTCCTGGCCGAGTGATCGGGGATGTGGTGATTGACCAGCAAGAGCCGCGCGACGAGTTGTTTCGTACCTCGGCACGTTACGGAACGCTGTGCCGAGAGGTGTCCGCACTCTTGCAACTCAATGAGTCGCCCCATGCTTGATCATCGCCGCCTGGCACAGTTAGTACCTATCTTCGTGTTCGCCCTGGCTCTACTGCTTTGGGAAGCCTGGGTACGCATCCATCACATCCCGCATTACCTGCTGCCCTCGCCTACCTTGATTGCGCAAACCCTGATTAAGGACTGGCACTCACTTTGGCCATCGCTGCTCTTCACGCTTAAGCTTACCTTCGCCGCGCTGGCCGTCGCAGTGCTCGGGGGGGTGCTTCTCGCCGTGGTATTTACATTCTCGCGTTGGATTGAGATGGCCTTTCTACCCTTTGCCGTGATCTTACAAGTGACCCCGATCATCGCGATCGCACCTTTGATTCTGATTTATGTAGATAGCACCTTTTCGGCGCTCTTAATCTGTGCCTGGATCGTCGCGTTCTTTCCGATTCTCTCCAACACAGTGATTGGTTTGCGGAGTGCCGACCACAACCTCAAGGACTTATTCACGCTCTATCAGGCCACGCCATGGCAAAGGCTTCGTTGGCTACTGGTGCCGAGCGCGCTTCCCCATTTTCTCGCGGGTCTTAAAATTGCGGGCGGGCTTGCCTTGGTTGGATCGGTCGCCGCGGAGTTTGTTGCAGGATCGGCTGGCAAAAACACTGGGCTCGCCTCGCGCATGCTTGAGGCCAGCTTCCGAGGGGAGATTCCGAGAATGTTCGCAGCTTTAGTACTATTCTCAATCATTGGCATTAGTATTTTCTTGATCTTTGATCGTCTGAGTAAAGCCCTGCTGGGATCTTGGCACGATAGCGAATATTCCTGATCCCTCAATAAGAAAGGAACCACGATGAACCTCACCCGTTTCGGCACCTTTAGTTTTACTTTTGGTTTGACCTTTGTTTTTGCCTTAGGTTTGGGTCTACTTGCGTCGCCGCAACAAGCACTCGCTCAGGAGAAGATAAGTTTCGGCACCAACTGGAAGGCTCAAGGTGGCCATGGCGGGTTTTACCAAGCCTTAGCGGACGGTACCTACAAGCGCTATGGCTTGGATGTAGACATTGTGCAGGGTGGCCCCCAAGTCAACAATCGCCCCCTGCTTGCGGCAGGTAAATTAGATTTCCTGATGGCCGGAAACTTGCTGCACTCCTTCGACAACGTCAAAAACGGCATCCCCACGATTGCCGTCGCCGCGTTTTTTCAGCGTGACCCGCAAGTATTCATGGCGCATGAAGGATCGTACAAAGATTTTGCAGCCCTCAAGACCGCCAAAACAATCCTCATAGGCAAAGACGGGCAATTTAGTTATTGGCAATGGCTTAAGAGTGAGCATGGCTTCAAGGATGAGCAGCTACGCCCCTACAACTTCAACATTGCGCCCTTCTTGCAAGACAAAATGCTCGTGCAACAAGGCTATGCCAGCTCAGAGCCCTACACCGCTCGCTCTCAAGGAGCAAACCCCAAGGTATTTTTGCTAGCCGACTACGGCTGGAGCACCTACAGCACGACCGTCGAAACCCGGACCGAGCTCGTCAGTCGCAAGCCCGAGATGGTGCGCAAGTTTGTCGAGGCCTCGGTCATCGGCTGGTACAACTTCCTTTATGGTGATCGCAAGCCCGCCCTGGAAGCCATCAAAAAGGCTAACCCTGAAATGACCGATGCCCTGATCAACGCCGAAGTCGAAGCCTTCACCAAACTCAACATTATCGACTCTGGCGATGCGCTCGGCAAAGGCATTGGCGCGATTGATATGGCTCAGGTCAAAGCCTTTTACGACAAAATGGTGAAGGCCGGGCTCTACATGCCGAATGAAGTGGACGTTAAAAAAGCGATTACGGATCAGTTTGTGAACAAGCCCGCCTTTCTGGAGACCAAACGAAAGCTTGGCAAATAATCAAGCTCGGCAAGACCTTAAAGCAAGGCGCTGGCATCGATGAGCTTTTGGGCCAGGTCGGCCATCTTGGTCTTTTGGTCCATGGCAGTTTTACGTAACCTTGCATAGGCAGCCTCCTCGTCGAGACCGTGAAGCTTCATCAATATTCGTTTGGCCTGGTCGACCGTTTTTCGATCATTGAGTTCATTGCGAACTTGCACCAGTTCGGCGCGCAAAGCCTGTTCTCGTGCAAATCGGGCGACGGCCACCTCTAAAATTGAGTGCACGCGCTCGCTTTGTAATCCCTTGACGACATAGGCCGAGACACCACTCGCGATGGCTTGCCGCGCCATCTCCGGGTCTTGGTCATCCGTAAAAAGCACAATAGGTCGAGGATCTTCCTGAGTCGCTAACACCACCGAATCGACCGCATCACGGGCCGCCGATTGTGCGTCAACTATCACCATATCGGGCTGCAGGTTTCGAATATGGCTCGTAATATAGCCATCGAGCGGCAATACGGCGACGATGTTGTAGCCGGCCTCTAACAAACCAATTCTTAGGGTTCGGTTGCGCGCCTCAAGTTCAGGGTCTTGCTGCTCCTCGCCCTCCAAGCCGGCACTTGGATTGACAATGACTATCCGAAGCGGCTTTGCAGCGGGGCAAGCGCTTTGATCATCGGGACGAGTGCGATAAGGGCTTTGCATAGCAAAGACTATGCAAGAACCTTGCCAACCTGGCTCACGACGCAGGCTTGACGGTCACCCATTGCCACTCGAGCCTGTTGTCGGCGCGGTGCACCGGCGTCACAGTCCGGCGCGCCGCCCAAGGGACCGCCTGCCGATGCAGCGGAATATGATGCACTTGAGCATTGTGTTCCTGGATCGCCGCCTTGACCAATACTTCGCGCTTTTTCGGGTCAGGTTCTCGGCTGGAGGCGGCCACCAGTTCGTCCAGCTTTGGATTCCTGAACTGGCCCCAGTTGTAATCACCGACACCGCCTGTGCCGCGCGAGCGGTAGATCGGTGTCATTATCGACTCGGCGTCGATAACTGCACTGCCCCAGCCGAGCAGATACATGGAAGTATCAAGCTTCTCCATCTTGCCGAAATAGATCGCGCGCGGCATGGCATTGACCGTGACCTTCACGTTCAGCTGGGACCACATCACCGCGAGCGACTGGCATATCTCCTCGTCGTTGATATAGCGATTGTTTGGGCAGTCCAAGGTGACTTCGAAGCCCTGCGCGTACCCGGCATCGGCCATAAGTACCTTGGCCGCGCTCAGGTCGAACGGTAAGCGCCTCTCCAGGTCCGGGTCGTCGTAGGAGCCCTTGGCTGAGGGCATGACCGCACCGGTCGGAAACGATTGTCCGCGCATCAGCTTGCTGCGAATCGCCTCGATATCGATCGCTTGATACAGCGCCTTGCGCACCTGAAGCTCCTTGAACGGATTTTTTCCCTTAAGGTTGGAATAGAGCAGTTCGTTGCGTCCCTGATCCATGCCAATGAACAGTACGCGATTTTCGACTCCTTCAATGACCTTAGTCGTCGGCGCGCTGCGTAGACGCACCAAGTCCTGCGGTGCCGGATCGAGCACCAGATCAATCTCGCCAGAGATCAGCGCCGCAGTGCGGGTAGCGTCCGACTTGATCGGCATGTAAACCACGTCGACGACATTGCCGTCATACTTGCCCCACCAATTCGGATTGCGCTTGAAAACGGTCTTCACGTCCGGCTGACGCGACACCAGGATGTACGGCCCGGTGCCATTAGTATTCAGAGAGGTGAACTTTTCTTCCTTGGTCTTGAAGTCCAGTGGCTTGGTCGAATGGTTCTTCTCGCACCATTCCTTGCTCATGATCGGTATTACGCCCACATATTCCAGGAAGATCGGGTTCACCTGCGGCAGCACAACATCGATGGTCAGCGCATCGACTTTTTTTACCTCACCTATCCCGAGGGCATAGAGGCGGTACTGCGACGTCAGCTCCTGCGCGCGCTTCAACGAGAACACAACGTCATCGGCGCTGAACGGCGCGCCATCGTGAAATTTAACGTTTGGGCGCAATTTCAAGCGCCATCCCGTCGGCCCGGTCTGCTGCCATTCGGTCGCCAGCCCTGCGACGATATTCAACTGCTTGTCACGCTGGACCAGGGTCTCGTAAACCTGGCCATTGATCGAATGGGTAAACGCGTCAAGGTGCGAATGCGGGTCCAATGTCATCAAGTCACCCTGGCTGGCCCAGCGCAGGGTCTGGGCCTCGGCCCTAGCGGTTGGGCTCAATGCCGCCACGGCGACCAACATGACGGCGGCCACTCCGACAGCGACGACACGGATGTGGTGTGCCACGGTGCCTCGTAAGCGCTTGGTGCGGCGAGTAGTCTCGCCAATGTGGGCGCTGGGGATATGTTTGGGCTGACAAGTAAACATCGCGTAGAACTCCTGGATCAGTCGAGGGCAACACTGTGCCGAATACGGTTCCGTTGGCCCCTACAAATTCCCCACCTATAGCCGGTTAAGCGCCCCTAGGCAGGTCGGTTAAATACTATAGGCCTTCATCAACATCAGTGCTGAGTTTAGTAAAAATTTAGGCACTTTTTAGGAAGAATTTCAGTACGAAATTCAGACCCACCGTTAGGATGCCTCTGTCACTTCGAGAGTTCCGTAAAGAGGGTGACAGCTTCCGTTGACAAGTAACTTTAATGATTAGGAGCCATATGAGGGACAACCCCACAATCCGCCTTGCCGCGGCCCTAGCCCTGTCGACGGCCCTGGGCGGTACGCTTGCGCAGACCCCACTCACCATTAAGTTCTCCTGTCTGTCGATCTCCCGCGCGCCGGAGGCGCTTGGGGATCGCGAGGGTCACTCGCTACAAATAGCAGAGTTCACTTGCCGCGCCGAAGGTGGCCCACTCGATGGAGCGGTCGGACCTGGCAGCGGCCTCAATGAGTGGAACGGTCCAAACGGAGTCGGTTTAGCGCGGTATGGCATTTACCGCAAGTCAGGCATGCACGCCGCGTGGATCAATACCGACGAGAAATTTACATTGACCATGGTCGATGGCAGGCCAGTAGGGTCCACATTTAGTGGGCGCGGGCGCTTTTTAATTGCAACCGGCAGTTCGGCAGTGCTCTCCGGGAAGCCCTATTCATTCACCGGAAAAACTACCGGTCCCGGTCAGTTCGTCTTCGACTTGACGATGGATTAAGTGCCTCCCTATTTACGAAAAGCCATGTACGGTAAGAGCTCTGATGTATCGATCTCGAATTTCCGGTATCGCGCTCCAGTGACGCCCGAAATAAGTGCCTTTAAAATTTCGGGTGTATTTAAGTAGCTCGGTGTAGTGCTGTCCCGCTTTTGAGTGCTCACCGGCTTCCTCGAGCGCGACAACTAAGGCCATCCGTGCCCAATTGAAACCCGGCGTAAGGACGAGGTATTCAGTGAGATTCTCTATGCCCTCTGCTGCACGGTTCAAAAAGACCAAGGCTCGACCTCGATGGGCTAACCCCCCTCCGGCATAGCCTGACGCGACCTCAACCGCACGTGAT
>JANLRI010000259.1:0-2724 GCA_031361565.1 Betaproteobacteria bacterium
CTTTTTCAAGAGCGATGGACGCGCTCAGCAACGAGAAATCTTTCATGCCTTGGATTGTAGGCGAAGCTACAATAGAGAAGCGTGGCCGACTCGTGGTTCTGACGCTCCTGGCTTGAAAGTTGTTCTTATGAACCCATCTATATGCTATCTCTGATTGGATCTTTAGTCTTTATGATTGTCTACAACCTCGCCTGTGCGCAGCAACATCTCTTCGAGGGATGGTTTGGCTCCTCCGATGACTTCGAGTCGCAGCGTAGCCGTGGCTTGGTCGAGTGCCCGGTTTGTGGCAGCAAGGAGATCGACAAGAGACTATCCGCTCCGCGGCTTAACTTCGGAGCCTCTGCACCCGCAGTGGCCCCAATACCAAGTGCTTCAGAACCTCTTTCGCCGAGCGCTACAGCTCTGGTCCCGCCCGCTGCAAAGATGGTCATGGCCCAGGATGAACGCAGCCTGGCTCTGGTAGAACAGGTCCAGAATATGTGGATGGAAATGGCCAAGCAGGTCATTGCCAACACCGAAGATGTTGGCACGAGTTTCGCGGAAGAAGCCCGAAGAATTCACTACCGGGAAGCGCCAGAACGCGGCATTCGAGGCCAAGCGACTGCAGATGAGGCCGAAAGCTTGCGAGACGAAGGTATTGCGGTGGCTAGCCTTCACTTGCCGGAAGCGTTGAAGGGGCCGCTCCAATAAACCACCATCCCAAAAATTCTTTGTAACGAATGTTGGCTTAACGCCTCTGGTATTGCTGCGCTCCAAACAGCACGGCCTTGGCTTTGTCGTCCAACAGAGGTTTACGACGATCGGCGAGAATCAGCACAGCACGCTTGCTGGCTGGGCGGGCCTCTATCGTTTCGTACCAACGCTTCACGTTTGGAAAATCGTCCAGTGAAAGTCCATGATTCGCATGAGAGCGAATCCAGGGCCAGCATGCTATGTCGGCGATGGTGTAATCCTTGCCTGTGATAAAGGCTTCGCTCTTACCAAGCTGCTTATCCAGAACGCCATACAAACGCTTGGCTTCGTTGGTGTAACGATTAATGGCATATTCAATTTTTTCAGGCGCATAGTTGCGGAAGTGATGAGCCTGACCCAGCATCGGGCCAAGCCCTCCCATTTGCCACATCAGCCATTGCAGGCACTCGTACTTGCCCTTCACGGTGCGCGGCATAAAGCGACCAGATTTTCCGGCCAAGTAAAGCAAAATGGCTCCCGACTCCATTAAGCTGATCGATT
Organism: Betaproteobacteria bacterium; assembly: GCA_031361565.1. Lineage (GTDB taxonomy): Bacteria > Pseudomonadota > Gammaproteobacteria > Burkholderiales > Burkholderiaceae_E > JAPOKJ01. Next base: position 1,234 of record JANLRI010000259.1, read on the forward strand.
TACCGTCGGGGCCATTGTGGTCGACGATGGCCGGAATGCGGTTATTCGGACTAATCGCTAGAAACTCTGGCTTAAACTGATCCCCGGCACCAATGTCTACGGCGTGAACGGCATAGGGCAAGGCGCATTCTTCCAACATGAGATGCACTTTATGCCCATTGGGCGTTGCCCAGCTGTAAAGGTCGATCACTACTCTCTCCTATTTAGATTTGGGTATTGCTTGCCGCGGTACGTGGCGTTTTCTTCAGCCTGCATCGCTTGAGTACCAGCTTTAGGCACCACGTGTGATGGGCATATGAATCGCCTCCATCCCGCCCGGTAATTGTAATTGCTTGGCGAGCTCGAGTTTAGCGATGGAAACGCGGTGAACTTCGTCGGGGCCGTCTGCGAGCCGTAGCGTGCGGGTGTGGGAGTAGAGCGCGGCCAAAGGAAAATCCTGGCTTACGCCTGCGCCACCGTGAGCCTGGATGGCCCAGTCGACGATTTGGCAGGCCATGACCGGGCCGATCACCTTGATCATGGCAATTTCTGCTTTCGCAACCTTGTTGCCCACCGTATCCATCATGTAGGCGGCCTTCAATGTCAGAAGACGGGCCTGGTCAATCATGATGCGGGAGTCTGCAATGCGCTCATGCCAAACGCTTTGAGCAGAGAGTGGCTTGCCGAAGGCGATTCGAGAATTAAGGCGTTTACACATCAATTCGAGCGCCCGTTCAGCAATCCCGATGGTTCGCATGCAATGATGGATGCGACCTGGACCAAGGCGGCCCTGAGCGATTTCAAAGCCGCGGCCTTCGCCCAATAAAATATTGGAGACCGGCACTCTCACGTTCTCAAAAAGCACTTCACAGTGGCCATGCGGTGCATCGTCATAGCCGAACACGCTTAGGGAGCGAACAATGGTGATACCGGGTGTATCGCGCGGTACAACAATCATGGATTGCTGCTCATGTTTACCGGAATCCGGGTTGGTCTTGCCCATAAAAATATAGACTTTGGCGCGAGGATCTCCCGCACCGGAGCTCCACCATTTTCGCCCGTTAATGATGTAGTCGTCGCCCTGGCGCTCGATGCTCGACTGGATATTAGTTGCATCGGAAGAAGCCACGTCGGGCTCTGTCATCGCGAACACGGAACGAATCTCACCGCGTAGTAATGGGTCGAGCCAAGTTCGTTTGATCTCCTCAGTAGCATAACGCTCGAGAGTCTCCATGTTGCCAGTGTCGGGAGCCGAACAATTGAAGACCTCTGGAGCCCAGGGCACACGACCCATGATTTCGCAAAGCGGGGCGTAGTCGAGATTACTCAGACCTTCGGGCACGCGAGTGGATTCGGGGAGAAACAAATTCCAAAGACCAGCATCCTGGGCCAGTGGCTTTAATTGTTCGATAATCTTAGTGGGAATCCAAGGATTGCCGGCCTTGCGATTGGCGGCGATTTCTTCGTGATAGACATGATCGTTCGGGTAAATATGTTGCTCGAAAAATGCAA
>JANLRI010000456.1:0-6173 GCA_031361565.1 Betaproteobacteria bacterium
CAGTCTGCCCCCTTTAGCCACTCGGGCACCCATCCACAGGGAACCGCGGATTATCGCCCGACGCGGCCTCGGTGTCAAATCGTAGTCATATTGCGCTTGTTTTTGGGGTCAAGAGGCTTGCGTCCCGTCTGTTTTGGCCGCAATGCCCGGCAGGTTGACCGGCGAACTTATTGGCCGGTCGTATCAACTAATTTCTATTGACCGTCCGGCCGGTCGGATATAAAATCATGGTGAGAACCTTTAAGGAGCTGCCTCGATGTACACCCAATCACTCGACATTTCGTCCGCTGACGCCACTGCTGCCGATTCCGGCTTGGCCGATGGTCGTGGTCCATCGAAGCCTAACGAAGCAGGCCTGCGGAGCGTTACCCCAGCGCTTGCTTCTATGTCCGAAGCCCATTTGGCCAAGGAGGCCGTCTTCAATCAACGTATTGCCGAGGACCAAAAGATTGAGCCCCAGGATTGGATGCCCGAGGCTTATCGCAAGACCTTACTTCGTCAAATTAGCCAACATGCGCACTCAGAGATTATCGGCATGTTGCCCGAGGGCAACTGGATCACGCGCGCGCCTAGTCTGCGGCGCAAAGCCATTTTGCTCGCAAAAGTGCAGGACGAAGGAGGGCATGGCCTCTATCTCTATTCCGCTGCAGAAACCTTGGGTAGCTCCCGTGAGCAGATGTCAGAGGCCTTGCATGCTGGCAAGGCCAAGTACTCTTCAATCTTTAACTATCCCACCCCCACTTGGGCCGATATTGGCTGCATCGGATGGTTGGTCGATGGCGCGGCCATCATGAATCAAATCCCTCTGTGCCGATGCTCTTACGGCCCCTACGCGCGGGCCATGATTCGAATTTGCAAGGAAGAGAGTTTCCATCAACGCCAAGGCTTCGAAGCGATGTTAGCGCTTTCCAGGGGCACGACCGAACAAAAACAAATGGCCCAGGAAGCGTTCAACCGCTGGTGGTGGCCGGTGGTGATGATGTTCGGGCCGAGCGATAAGGAGTCTGTTCACACTGCGCAAACCTCCGGTTGGGGCATTAAGCGCATCAGTAATGACGATCTTCGTCAGAAATTTATTGACGCGACGGTGCCGCAAGTTGCGCTACTGGGATTGACCATCCCTGACCCCGATCTTAAGTGGAACGAGGAACGCGCTCAGCACGACTTCGGGGCCATTCACTGGGATGAATTTTGGAAGGTCGTTGCGGGCGACGGGCCCTGCAATCGAGAGCGACTCGCGGCGCGAGTGAAAGCCCACGACGACGGCGCTTGGCTGCGTGAGGCCAGTCAAGCGTATTCGGCAAAACAAGCCGCCCGAGCGCGCGCTCAGCAACTTCAAAATCGGAGCGCAGCATGAGTGAAACCGCGATGCCACTCTACGAAGTTTTTCTCCGCAGCAAACAAGGCCTCGATCACAAGCACTGCGGCAGCCTGCACGCTAGCGACCCCGCATCAGCATTGAGAATGGCCCGTGATGTGTATTGCCGCCGTCAGGAGGGCGTGAGTATTTGGGTTGTGCCTTCGAGCGCGATCACCGCATCGCTGTCCCAGAATGCAGAGTCGTTTTTTGACCCTATGGCAGACAAAATCTATCGCCATCCAACCTTTTACAAACTCCCCGATGAAGTTGAGCACATGTGATGGGACAGAGCGTGTTGCCGATCAAGAACTCACCTGAGGTGATGCTACACATGCCCCAGCTTACGGCCGAGCAAAAGGTTTTGTTGCGTATCGCAGATAGCGCGCTCATTCACTCTCAGCGCCTTGCGCAGTGGTGTGGGCATGCCCCGATGCTGGAAGAAGATCTCGCCCTGAGCAATATCGCCTTGGACCTGCTCGGCCAAGCGCGCATGCTATATCAACATCTTGCTAGCCAGCCCGAGAGCGCCGGGAGAGACGAGGATTGGTACGCCTCCTTTCGCAATGAGAAGGACTTCCTTAATTTCTCTCTCCTAGAACTCCCTAACGGCCTGACTTTCAGCAGCGGCCCTCGCGAGGATTACGCGGTCACGCTTGTGAAATTGTTTGTCAGCGCTGCGTACTATCTTCCGTACTGGTCGGCCTTGAGCAAAGCGCCTAACCGGGCACTTGCCGAGATCGCCCAAAAGTCCGTGAAAGAGGCTCGCTACCACTGGGAGCATGCCGCCGAGTGGATGCGGCGCATGGGCGACGGCACGACCGAGTCGCAAACGCGCGCGCAAGCTGCCCTTGAGCGCGTCTGGCCCTACAGTAATGAGCTTTTCAATGATGATGAGTTCGATCAAACGGCGAAAGAGGGATTGACCGGAATTCTGCCGAGCGAGATCGAACCCTCCTGGAACCATTTGGTCGATCAGGTGCTCCTCGAAGCTCAATTGAAGCGACCAGCACCGTCAAATATGTTGAGTCGAGGCAAGCAGGGTGAGCATACCGAGGCGTTTGGGTTCTTGCTCTCGGAAATGCAGAGCCTTGCGCGTCAATACCCTGGCGCCACTTGGTGAACACGTCTGCTCAATATGGGGCCACGCGACGCGGCGCGCGTGCCCAACGAGCCTATGACTTGGTGGCGCAAGTCCCCGATCCCGAGATACCCGTGGTCACCTTACTCGACCTCGGCATCTTGCGTGATGTCACGGAAGATGCTCGCGGGCTGTGCGTAGTCCTGACGCCGACCTATAGCGGATGCCCCGCTACGGAGGCTATTGCGCAAGATGTCCGAACCGTGCTGAGCGACTCTGGAATCAACGACGCTCGTGTCGAAATTCAGTTGAGTCCCGCCTGGACCAGCGACTGGATGAGTACGGAGGGTCGCGCAAAATTAAAAGACTACGGCATCACTCCGCCAAGTTGTAGCGCCGCCGAAGCTCAACAGGTGATTGCGTTGCGCCGCAAAAACTCTGTTTCCTGTCCGAGGTGCGATTCGAATCAGACCGAGCAGCTTTCGAATTTTGGTTCGACCCCGTGTAAGTCACTGTATCGCTGCTTGAACTGCCGGGAGCCCTTCGACTATTTCAAGCCCTATTGACGAACGTGAAAGTGCGAACTTCACATCGATCATTTCCCGTTTAGTCTTTCAAAATAAGCCTCTTAGAAAAGTCGACAATGACCCCAAAGTTTCACAAACTGAGCATCCACAGAGTCATGCCTGAAAATGGTGACGCCGCCCGCATCACCTTCGTCGTGCCGCCGGATCTACGTGAGGCCTATCAATTTAAAGCCGGCCAGTATTTAACGCTGAAGGCCGAGGTCGATGGTCAAGCTTTGCGTCGGTCCTACTCTATTTGCAGCTCTGAACAAGCCTATCAGGAAAGCGGAATCCTTGAAGTCGGCGTTAAGCGCGTTCAGGGCGGCGTTTTCTCAAACTGGGTCGTGAATCTCAAAGCGGGGGATACACTGGACGTGATGACTCCCGAGGGCAAGTTTGGGGAGTCGGCGGGTGTACCGGTCAATGATTCCACGTCGAACCTTGAGGCTACCCGGCCCACCCATATGGTTGCCTTTGTGGCGGGCAGCGGGATCACTCCCGTTTTAGCCATAATGAGTACTTGGCTGGCCCGTTCACCATCACTGGTGTTTAGTCTTGTGTATGGCAATCGTCGCAGCGAATCGGTGATGTTCTTGGACGATATTGCGGCACTCAAGAATCATTATATGGAGCGCGTCCTGCTCTATCATGTTTTGTCACGCCAGCCACAAGAAAGTGAGTTGTTTAATGGGCGTTTGGACCGAGTAAAAATCAAGGCCTTGAGCTCTGAACTTTTGCCCGTGGAGTTGATGGATCAGGCCTTCATTTGCGGACCAAATTCAATGATTGACGAGGTTGAAGCGGCTCTTTTAGAGGCGGGCTTAATGAAAGCCCAGGTTCACACTGAACGGTTTGGCGTACCCGGGCCGCAGCACCGAGTGCCCGTCAAAATTGACGACTCAGCACCGGCCGCTCAGCTTCTCGTGCTGCTCGATGGCAAGTTCAGTGAGATGCGCCTGCCCTACGGAGGCGCGAAAGTCTTGGATGTCGCACTAGACCATGGGCTCGACCTTCCCTTTGCTTGCAAGGGCGGTGTTTGCTGCACTTGTCGCGCCAAGGTGCTCGAAGGCGAAGTCGTGATGGAGAAGAATTACAGCTTAGAGGATCACGAGATTGCGAAGGGTTTTGTCCTTACCTGCCAGGCGCTTGCAAGGTCAGCACGAGTCGTGATTAGCTATGATGATCGCTAGCAGTGGCGAGAACACGAGCAGCCGACCATCAGCATCAGCGTGACCGCATTCTTGATCTTGCGGTGAATGCCTTTGCTCGCCTTGGTTTCCCGAGTGCGTCGATGTCAGAGCTGGCATTGGCTTGTGGGACTTCAAAAGCCGGTCTTTATCATTACTTTCCGAGCAAAGAAGATTTACTTTTTGAAGCGCTGCAACGCTATACCGAGCGGCTGCAAAATTTGGCCTTACGGATCGAAGCGGAGGAGTCGGTGGGGTCACAGAGATTGCGCCGCCTAGTGCGTGAATTTTTGCGCGAGTATCAACATTCCCATGATCATCATGTGGCGCTTTTGCATGACCTCAAGTTTCTAACTGCGGCCCGTAGGGAGCCGATTGAGGCCAAGCAACGCGACGTGGTCGAAGTTTTCGCAAGAGTTTTGCAACTGATTCGACCTGAGGCGATGGCCAAGCCTCAGCACCGCAAGCCTCAGGCGATGGCCTTGCTTGGGACGATTAACTTTACCTTCGCTTGGCTCCGACCCGATGGCCCGGTGAGCTATGACGAGTTTGCGGAGATGGTGATCGGTATCTGGGAGCGGGGGCTCTGAAGATTGCAATCATCGGCGCAGGAACCGCTGGTTTGGCCCTGGCAGCGCTTATGGCCTCACGCCACGAAGTGACGATTTTCGAAAAAACACCTGAGCCAAGCCCGGTCGGAGCGGGTGTACTGATTCAACCGAGCGGCCTTGCGGTGCTTGGGGCCATGGGCTTGCATACTCCTCTGCTTGAGCTCGGCTCCAGAATCGAGCGACTGCATGGGACCTTGGGTTCAGGCGGTGTCCGAACCCGCTTGGGCGGGAGCACGCGGACTCCGGGCTGGCCGGTCATGGATATGCGTTACGAAGCATTTCGCGCGGATAGCTTTGGGCTGGGCCTCTCACGCCATGCTTTGATTTCGGGGCTGCTCGGCCAGGCGCTTGGTGCGGGTGCTCAGTTTCGCGGCGCGCAAGAGATTACGCGGTTAGTGCCGGGCCAAGGTTTAGAAGGCTTTGATCTTACGGTGATTGCTAACGGCTCGTTCACTCAGTTGCGGGAGCAAGCCGGTATTGAATCGACGCTGGCCACCTATCCATGGGGCGCGCTATGGACTTTGTTGAAGGATCCTCAGCAAGCGGTAGGACCCGTGTTGAGACAATGGTATCGAGGTGCCCACCAAATGCTGGGCCTGATGCCGACTGGATTTCATCGCTTCGAAGACAAGAGCGCTCGGGGAGCTGCCCCGTTAATCAGTCTGTTCTGGAGTGTGCGCGCTGACCGGGTCGAGGCTCTGCGCGCGCAGCCGCTGGACCTGTGGAAGGCGCAAGTGCTTGGTCTGGCGCCTGAAGCAAAGTTCTTTCTTGATCAAATTCTGCACTGGGATCAGCTTGCATGGGCGCGCTATGCGGACGTACGTACCCCACGGCCTTACCACGGCCGGGTGATCTGTATTGGTGATGCCGCACATGCCATGAGTCCACAGCTTGGGCAGGGTAGCAATATGGCCTTGATGGATGCCTGGAGTCTGGCACGCTGCTTGCACGAATTACAGGCGGTCGAAGGGCCTCACCTTGAGACGACCTTTGCGACCTATACGGCAGCGCGACGAAAGCATTTGTCCGCCTATCAGTTTGTCAGTAAGTGGCTCACACCGATGTTTCAGGCGGATGGCTGGTTCATGCCGACGGTGCGCAATTTGACGTTCTGGCCAGGTAGCCGTCTGCCGGGGTCATCGCGCTTAGCGGCAACGCTCTTAACGGGCTATTTGTTTCATCCGAAAGACTAGGAGACTGTCCAGTTCTTGGACATGATCGACAAGCCTAATCCTTTCGGACTACGTTGAGCTTTGTCCGGCAGGCAAGAGGCTTCAGAATCTTTAGACCAGTAAGACCCTGAACCTACTCGATTTCACATGAAGCTCCTGCTCATAGACGACAATGAACTAGTTCGCAACTCGCTGGCCG
>JANLRI010000457.1:0-4777 GCA_031361565.1 Betaproteobacteria bacterium
GCCCGAAGCGCACGAATCTCCGCGTGAGCGGTCGGATCCTGCGTACCAATAGGATGATTAAAACCCGTGGCAATCACCGTCCCGTTGCGTACGAGCACAGCGCCCACCGGCACCTCGCCAAGGATGGCAGCGTTGTGAGCTTGATCTAGCGCCAAACGCATCAGGGTTTTGTCTCGCACTTGCGGGGTCATTTCAAAATTCTAAAAGTAAAAATAGCGACTACGCGGCGCGGTTCCGAGACTGTGTCGGGGTTAGCCCAAGATTGTACGCACTCGTGTAACCTTAAATTCAAACCGATCACCCTCTCTTTAAAGTAGACTCAAGATGGATCTTAAGTTGCAAGGAAAACACGTTCTCATCACAGGCGGCAGCAAGGGCATCGGCCTAGCCTGTGCTCAAGCCTTTCTTGCCGAAGGTGCTCGGGTATCCATCAACTCGCGCGATGATGCGAACCTGAAGGCGGCTGTGAGCAAATTAGCCGCCCCTGCTGGCCAGCTTGCCTGCCATCGTGGCGACTTGTGCCAAGTCGACCAAGCCCTCGCCATGCTCGACGCAGCAGAAAAGCAATTCGGCCCCGTTGATATCCTGGTGACCTCGGCTGGGGCTGCCAAGCGCACGCCCCCCGACGATTTGACTCCCGCGGCTTGGCGCGATGCAATGGATGCCAAGTACTTCTCATACATCAACATCATTGATCCCGTAGTCAAGCGCATGGGGGCTCGTAAACAAGGCAACATTGTGAATGTCATCGGTGCTGGCGGTAAAGTCGCGAGTCCGATTCATTTGCCCGGTGGTGCCGCCAATGCAGCACTGATGCTGGCCACGGCGGGCCTTGCCAACGCTTATGGCGGAAAAGGGGTTCGCGTTAACGCGGTCAATCCGGGTGCCACCCTCACCGACCGATTGGTTGAAGGCTTTGCCGCAGAACAGCGCTTGGCCGGCATCAGTGCGGATGAAGCAATGAAGCGCGCCACCAGTAAAACCGCTTTGGGTCGCTTGGCCAAGCCCGAAGAGATCGCCAATATGGTTTTATTCCTGGCCTCCGAGCAGGCCAGTTACGTGAGTGGCGTGATCATTGGTATGGATGGGGTTGGAGTGCCCATGGTGGTTTAAAGCTTGCGCCTATTTCAATTCGGAAACACGGTCTATTGCGCCTGTAGGTTAATAGATTTGGCAATGGCAGCACCCACCGCGGCTTCTTTCTTATAGAAGCTATCTAGTTGGGTGAGTGACATTGGTTCCGCAATCACCGTACCCGCGCTCTCTATGGCCTTGCGAACCTCAGGGTTGGCCAAGCTCGCATAGACAGCTTTGTGTAGCACGGCCATCTGCGCCTCGGGCGTTTTTGCACTGGCTTGAATGCCGATCCAGATACTGAACTGAAAGTCTTCAAAGCCCTTGGTGCTGCGTGCGGGAGCTAGCTTGGGTAGGCGGGCAAGGGATTGCGGCGAGGCAATCGCAATGGCTTTAATTTGACCACCATCAATCGCGCCGAGCACAGGACCGACTAGGGGCACAACAGCAAAGTCGATCACACCACCCATGAGGTCCTTGAGGTAGGGCATGAGGCCATTGTACGGGACATGCAAGCCCTTGGCGCCGCCGGTTTGCATGGCTTTTTCAGCCACCAGATGATAGAGCGAACCGATGCCCGTCGAGCCAAAGCTCAGCGACTTATCGGCTTTTTTGGCATAGGCGATAAATTCTTCCAGCGTATTGACGGGGAGGTCCTTTCGAACGGCAATGGCCAAAGGTGTATGGCCGACCAGCGCAGCCATACGAACATCTTCAGGCTTGTTCTTCGCGGCAGCCACACCCAGCGGCGTGTAGATCAGCTCCAGAGGCGAGCCAGCCAAAATGGTGTAGCCGTCTGGTGTCGCATTGGCTGCTTTCAAAACGCCCATGGCACCACCCACGCCCACCACGTTTTCGACAACCACGTTTTGACCGAGTGTTTCAACCATCCCTTTGGACACCATGCGGCCAATCACATCAGAACCGCCGCCAGGTGGAAAAGCAACGATAAGGGTGAGGGGTTTGGTCGGGAAAGTCTGCGCACTGGCGACAGGCAATAGTGCAATCGTGCTGATCGCTGCTCCAACAGCCAGCAAGGTTTTAATCCAGGATTTCATGGTTGCTCCGTAAGGTTTTAGGTCTAGATGTCCAAATGGACTTGGTCGGGGATAGTGATCTGCATCGCCACTGACCGGGTAGCGTGCCGGGTAATCAAAATTGAACTCTCAAGCATTCGCGCCACAAAATGCGAAATTGACCTCGGGCGCCAAGCCGCTCACGATCCGGGCAATGCTTTTTCCCGAGCCGCAGGCATGCGTCCAACCGAGAGTGCCGTGGCCTGTATTCAGGAAGAGATTGGATAATTTGCTGGCACCAATGATGGGTACGTTGCTCGGCGTGGCCGGCCGCAGCCCGGTCCAATAGCTGGCCTGGGCCGTATCCCCCGCGCCGGGAAAAAGTTCTTCGACGCGGCGCACGATAGCCTCGCAGCGCACTCGGTTTAAGTCGCGGTCGTAGCCATTCAGTTCTGCCGTCCCGGCAATCCTTAGACGATCACTGTTGGGGCCGGTCAGACGCGAGAATACAAGCTTAAATTCATCATCGGTGAGGCTCACTTGATGGGCCATTGTCGCGTCTTTCACAGGCATGGTCACTGAGTAGCCCTTAGCCGGGTAAATTGGCAGACGAATGCCCAAGGGTGCGGCGTAGATCGGGCTTAGAGAACCCATAGCCATCACATAGGCATCGCCGCGCAGGCGTTGGAAACGGCCCTCGCTATCGGTAGCCTCGACGTGATCGATCTTGCCACTAGCTTCGCGCAGCGCCGTGATGGTGTGGCTCATCAGGAACTTAACGCCCGCCTCCTCACAAAGCTTGACCAACTCGCGCGCAAAGCGATTCGCATCGCCAGATTCATCTTCGGCGGTATAGGTCGCACCTGCGAGTTGGTGGCGTATGTGCTTGAGTGCGGGCTCGAGCTTCACGGCCTCATCGGCACTAATCACCCGCCGCTCGCATCCCAGCTCACGCATTTGCTCAGAAGGTCCCTTAGCACCCTCAAACTCCTTCTTTGAGGTGTAAAAGTGCAAGATTCCCTGGGTACGTTGGTCGTAATGCAAGCCGGTGGCGCTGCGTAGCTCTTGCAGCATGGCTCGACTATAGGTGCCCAAGCGAACGATCTGCTCAATATTGTGGCGCGTGCGTGCGGGGGTGCATTCGCGCATAAATTGCAAACCCCAAAGCCACTGACGCATGTCCAGACGTAAACGAAAGAGTAGAGGCGCATCCTCCTTGCCCAGCCACTGCAGCAATTTAAGGGGTGCACTGGGGTTGGCCCAGGGCTCGGCATGGCTTACCGAGATTTGGCCGCCATTTGCAAAGCTGGTTTCTGCCGCCGGATTGGCTTGTCGATCCACCACGGTGACCTCGTGGCCAAGCTGAGAAAGGTAATAAGCAGAGCTTACGCCGAGCAGTCCGCTACCAAGAATGAGTACATGCATTTGAAAGCCTTTTGAGGGAACGCCAAGCATGGACTCCAGGGGGCCGCCATTTGCGAAAAATAGCGAACCTGCGTCATCCAAGCTTTGCCGCTCCCCCTGTCCTCGGTACCTGAGAGATTCACGCGCGGCAACTTTTGCTGTGCGTTTGCTCCTTCGGTGCGCCCATTTGCTGCGGCGGCTCTCCAGACGGCTTTTAAAAATGTGCAGTGCGGTGACCTGAGCGTGTATGGGAGTTTGCGCCTTCGGTGGATGATTATACTATAATTATGAATTATAGTGCTACATCACTCTCCTGCAATTGCATTATATTACATTTTTGTGCGCTTGACAAATTTCTGCCACGCAAGGTTGTACGTGGCGTGACAAACGGAGACCGCAAAGACGCTACGGCCTGTATTGTTGTAGCGCTCCGAGACGGGATTGCAAAGGATCAAGCACGGTCGCTGACAATGCTAACTCTTCACCGACCGATGCCACAAAAAATAATAGGAATAGAACCGGGGCCTGCGACCAAGGCACCGAGGGCACCGGCAAGGGCAACTGTGCGATCCGGCATGATCGCGTCGGACAAAAGGAGTACACCGGGCATGAGCAGCACACATGGAACGAACCAAAGCGCCGATCCGATTCGCCTGAAGTCGAAACTACATAACAGAAGCTTTCTGGCTGCAGGCGTTCCGCCGACACGCGCAGCGAAGACATAAGCAGCATGCATTGATCTTGAGGCTCTCGCGGCCGAGAAAGTTGGTGAGTGTCGATGGTCGCCACAGGACAGCAACAATGAAAGTGAACCCAATGATGACTGAATAGGCCAGCAGCATGATGACTGCAATCTATCAGCGCCTTGGTCCACTGCTCGCCGACGAGGGGGCATTTTTCACACATTGGCGGCTCCAGCGCAATCTGACTCCCGAAGAGTTCAATGCCGTGAGTCTGGGCTAATGAATTCAAAATACAACATTTCCCTGATTTCAAACAAGCGGTGAGCGCTGGAAGGCGGCGCATTCCTTCGTCCGACTTTATCTTCCCGAGCTTTAATACTTGAAAAGTGTCAGAAATAGCCTCATACTTCTTCCAGTCAGGAGATATCGCCATGCAGACCCTCGCCAAACAAGTCTTGGAACACGCCACCGGAGGGCCGGAAGGTACACCTTTGGTCGCCAAAGAACTATTGCATCTGGGCAGTCGCGCAGCCGTGGATCAAGTATTGTCCCGCCTGGTGCAGCGCGGCGCCCTATTGCGCGCCGGTCGCGGCATCTATG
>JANLRI010000513.1:0-3792 GCA_031361565.1 Betaproteobacteria bacterium
CATGCGAATGATCGGCGCGTCGTCCTCAGTCTCCAGCAAATCTTCAATCTTTGGAATATCTTGAAGTAGGCGAGACAAATCAAGATCACTCGCAACCTCATCGACCACCGACGCCGCGGAACCTTCTTGCTGGGAGTAAGCGCGTGAAATAGCCGCACTAAGTTCCTGTTCTGGTTTTAAGACCGTAACCAAGCGAAGCGGGACGGTACGATTAATTTCTGCAAGCGCCGAAGCCGGTGTCTTACTGCCCACCCACACTTCAACCGCATCGGAGGAAATTCCCGTGACAAGGATCTGATGAGTCCTCGCGAACCCATAAGGAACGTAACGAGCCGGGCTGACGGAGGCCATGGCGTGACCTAATTTTTCAGCGGCGTTGCCGGATCGTTCGGCGTCACCGATGGCGTGGGCACCGGAATTGAAATTACAGCTTCATTGGGGGCTGTCTGTATCACTTCGATGCCACGAGAAGGCTCGATCGGCGCCTTGCGACGCGCTCTTTCGTCCACCTCAGGGGCCATGCTGGCCGGGGGTAACTGATAGCCGGGAGGCCTTGCGGGTCCATCTTTATCTTGACGACTCACGGCCCGTCCACCACCAGAGGCTGGCGGAGGCGGCATGCCCGGCAATTCGCCTGGCTTCATGTCAGGCAGGAGGAGATTATTGGGCAGACGTGAATCACCGCGCAATTGACGGATGTAATCATAACGGTCCGAGGTCACGCTGTAGGCACCTTCCGCATCACGAATTACCACCGGCCGCAAGAACACCAAAAGATTGGTTTTGGTGCGTTTACGCGATTGCGATTTAAAGAGATTGCCCAGGAAAGGAATGTCGCCGAGACCGGGCACCTTGGTTTCGCCACTCTCTATGCGCTCTTCGATCAAACCGCCTAACACCACAATTTGCCCATCGTCCACCAAAACATTGGATTCAATGGCACGCTTATTAGTGATCAACCCTGCCGACAAGGTGGCATCCACAACACTCGAGACTTCCTGGAAAATCTGCATGCGCACCGTACCCGATTCGGACACTTGAGGTTTCACCCGCAAGGTCGTACCCACGTCCTTGCGCTCAACGGTTTGAAACGGATTGGCATTCGAACCCGCCTGCAAAGTGGTGAACTGGCCAGTGACAAAGGGAACGTTTTGACCAATAATAATTCTTGCTTCTTCGTTATCTAAGGTCAGCAAGTTGGGGGTCGCCAAGACGTTACCGCTGGCGCCTGATTCCAACGCTTTCGCGAGAAGGCCGAGATTTAGAATATTAAGGGTGCCGCCTTTCCCATCTGGAATGGTGGAGTTACCGCCACGCACAATTCCGATATTGAGCCCATTACCCACTGCCGAAGGATTCGCGGCCACACTTAGAATACCGGCGCTTGTACCCGCTGGTAGATTCGTGCCGCCAAAGGCCTGGGCCTTGCCACCGGTACCCAAGTTCAAAAATTGCCACTGTATCCCGAGCTCAGCAGCCTTGTCCGCGTTCACCTCGACGATCAGCGATTCAATAAAGACCTGGGCGCGACGTGCATCCAACTTCTCGATCACTTCACGCAAATTGCGATACACCGGTTCCGAGGCGGTAATAATTAGGGAATTGGTGGTCGGATCAGCGGCAATCACTGCACCGCCAGCGTTCACGACCACGGGTGTATTTTGGGTTTGGTTAAGAGGTTGTTGGGCGGACAGCCCACCTGCCCCTTGCCCTTGAAGGCTTTGCTGACCTAACGCAGTACTGAGCGGCTGACCCGGAGTCGACAGGGGGTTCGAACCCTGCCCGCCAGAGCTGGAGCCTGAACCATCGCCGGTCATTACCGCGCGCAAAGTTTGGGCGAGTTTCACCGCCTCGGCATTACGCAAATACACCACGTGAATATTGCCTGGGCTCACCAAAGGTTGGTCCATGCGGGCAATCAGGGACTTGGCCATATTCATTTTGGCCGGGCTGGTGCTTCTCAACAAAATCGCATTCATGCGCGAATCGGCCAACACTGAAATTCTTTGGCCAGGGTCAATCTGAACGCCGGCCCCGGCACGCTGACTATCGTCCAACAAACGTGCCACTTGCAAAGCGATATCGCTGGCGATGACGTGCTTGACGGAAATCACCTCAACCTCATTGCTCGACGGCAAATCCAGGGTTGTGATAATTCGGGCGATGCGCTGCAAGTTACTGGCGTAATCAGTGATCACCAAAGAATTATTACTGGGGTAGGCAGTAATCGTATTGTTGGGCGCCACGAGGGGCCGAAGTACGGGTACCAAATTACTGGCCGACTCGTAGTTGAGCTTGAAAATTTGCGTCACAATTTGTTCGCCGCCGCCCGGACCCGCCCGTCCCGCACTGACCGGCCCGGCTTGCAGCTTAGCTTCAGCCTCGGGCACCACCTTGGTCAAGCCACCGGACTCGACCATTGCGAAGCCCTGTGATCGCAAAACCGACTGCAGCATTTCTAGGGCTTTGGCCTGGCTGACCGCTTTCGGCGTTTCCAAAGACACCTTGCCACGCACCCTCGGATCAATGATGAAGGTGCGGTTGAGCAAGTGCCCAAAGGCGCCAATCACGGAATCGATCTCGGCATCTTTAAAATTCAGGGTGATGGGGGCGCCTTCAGCAGCCCGTAGGTCATTAGGGAGTAACAATGCCCAGGACGCCAAGACGAGCGCCGCCGCCAAAGCACCGAGCCGTGAAGCGGCGAAGAGCAAAGCTAGCAGGGGTCGCCGATAAGGCACGACCCGAAATAATGGCGTGAAACGAAGCATTAAGCCCCTATTTTAATAATAATCTTGTCGCCCTCGCGACGGCCGATTAGTCCCAACATACTTTGCAAACGAAGTCGCTCAGATTCATCTGCAATCGCCTCCGCATTCATACTTAATCCGCTTCGGGCATTAAAGCGTCCCGTGCCTGTCAAACGAAGTGGGCCCTGTAAAGTAGACAAGACTACTCCAGTGTCGCTGCCCTGACCGCTTAAGTCTACCCGATAGCTGCCGACCGGATTGATTGGGCTGATGGCCGCAGAGGCCTCGCGAAGCTCAATTTGCGCCTTACCGTCGAAACCATTGTTGCGGAAATTGAGCGCCTCCCACTTAAGTGCCAGTGCACCGGAGGGGCGAAGGGTACTCCATGGCGAGCCCAGGCGACTCAAATCAACGGCAGGCAAACTCAGTTTCCCCTCTGAAACAGCCACTTCTTGGCTCCCACCCCGAACCGTGATGTCGCGATCCATACCATCAAGCCGCAAAGCCAAATCCATGCGACCCAAAAACAACGGCCAGGGATTGAGGCGCCAAGACACGCGCCCAGGAACAGCAACCCCATTGAGGCTAGAACGTTGTATTTCCGCACCTCGACTTTGCTGACTGGCGTCTCGTTGGGCGACCACATCCACCAGAACCAATCGCCCACTACCCTGCCAAAGCGTGCCTTCAGCTTCTGCAAGCGCAACCCTTCCCTGGCTGACATATCCAAAACCCCAGTCCAGCCACGTGGCATTCGCGCGAGCGAGCGCGACACCCATGGTTGAGACCAAGGCGGCCGAACCAATCAATGCCCACAGCAGAAACGATTTCACACGAGCTTTCACTTTGAACTCTTCACTTCACCTGTCGGGCGAGCCAAGGCTAATCGCGCCGTGGTCAGACCAGCGGCATCGCGCGTCAATTGCGCATCGACCACCCTCAGGCGCGACTGGCGCAAGGCCTCGTTCAACCAATCTAGCCAAGCCGACATCGGCATACTTTTAAAGCGCATTTCAAGCATGTCGCCAACCACTTGAATCTGCGT
>JANLRI010000518.1:0-13351 GCA_031361565.1 Betaproteobacteria bacterium
AGAACCTGCCTCATGCCAAAATTTCTGGCGGTGTCAGTAATGTGAGTTTTAGCTTCCGGGGCAATGACCCGGCCCGTGAGGCCATCCATACCGTCTTCTTGTATCACGCCATTCAGGCGGGTATGACCATGGGCATTGTCAATGCGGGCATGATGGGCGTGTACGACCAACTCGACCCCAAGTTGCGTGAGATGGTGGAAGACATTGTGCTCAACCGCAACCCTGAGGCGACCGAGCGCTTTATTGAATTTGCGCCTACGCTAAAAGCGGGTGGCGCACGCCGCGAGGAAAATCTTGAGTGGCGAAGCGAACCTGTTGAAAAACGTTTGGCGCATGCCTTGATCCATGGCATCACGACCTTCATTACCGAAGACACGGAGGAAGTCCGAGCGGCCATTGCGGCGCGAGAGGGTCGACCGATCGAGGTGATCGAAGGCCCGCTCATGGACGGCATGAACATTGTGGGCGACCTGTTTGGCGCTGGAAAAATGTTTCTCCCGCAAGTCGTAAAGTCTGCGCGCGTTATGAAGCAGGCTGTGGCTCACTTGATTCCTTATATTGAGGAGGAAAAGCAACGCATGCAGGCGGCCGGTCAAGATGTGTCGAGCAAAGGCAAGATTGTCATCGCCACAGTGAAGGGCGACGTGCATGACATTGGCAAGAACATCGTTTCGGTCGTCCTTCAGTGCAATAACTTTGATGTGGTTAACATGGGTGTGATGGTGCCCTGCACTGAAATTTTGGCTCGCGCTAAAGCGGAGAGTGCCGACATCATTGGACTATCCGGCCTGATCACACCCTCGCTGGAAGAGATGAGCTATGTCGCCAAGGAAATGGAGCGCGACGAATATTTCCGCAGCCGCAAAATTCCCTTATTGATTGGCGGGGCGACCACCTCACGTGTGCATACCGCTGTGAAGATTGCGCCGCATTACTCGGGTCCCGTGGTCTACGTTACTGATGCCTCGCGCTCAGTGCCCGTCGCTCAGCAATTGATTACGCCGGAAACCAAGGTGCAGTATCTCGCCGATATCGCCAAGGAGTACGAAAAGGTGCGTGCTCAACATGCTGCTAAGAAAGGTCCGCAGATGGTTAGCCTGGCCGAAGCGCGGGCCAATAAGCAGCCCATCACCTGGGTGAGTGTGGCCGATGATCATCCGCAGACACCTGGCGTGCATGCCACGTCACACTACCACCCGCCCAAGCCAAAGTTTGTGGGGCGCCGCCTCTTTAAGAATTTCGATCTCACTGAAATCGCCAGTTATATTGATTGGCAACCCTTCTTCCAGACTTGGGATTTGCACGGACCGTTTCCAGCCATTCTTAATGATGAGGTGGTAGGCGAGTCTGCGCGCCGCGTGTTTAGCGATGGAAAGTCGATGCTCAAGCGGGTGATTGATGGGCGCTGGCTCACCGCCAATGCCGTGCTCAGTTTCCTGCCGGCCAACACGGTGAACGATGATGACATCGAGATTTATAGCGACGATACCCGCCAACAGGTCGCGCTTACCTGGCGTAATTTGCGCCAACAAACCGCCAAGCGTGAAGGTGTTGCGAACAAGTGCTTGGCCGACTTTATTGCGCCTAAATCGATTGATGGCCGTCCGTCCGGCATCGCCGACTATATTGGAATGTTCGCCGTCACCAGTGGCATCGGGATCGACAAAAAAGAAAAAGAGTTCGAAGGTTTGTTGGACGATTATTCGAGCATCATGCTCAAAGCGATTGCCGATCGCCTCGCCGAAGCTTTTGCCGAGTGTCTTCACGTGCGCGTGCGTAAAGACCTTTGGGGCTATGTGCCGACCGAGTCCTTGGGCAACGAGGAGTTGATCAAGGAAGCGTATCGTGGCATTCGACCCGCACCGGGCTATCCCGCCTGTCCCGAGCACACGGTGAAACGTGCCCTGTTCGATACTCTCAAGTGTGAAGAAATTGGCATGGGATTGACCGAGAGTTACGCCATGACCCCGGCCTCAAGTGTTTCGGGCTTCTACTTTTCCCATCCTGAGTCCGACTACTTCAATGTTGGACCGATTGCACAGGATCAGTTGCAAGACTTGGTCAAGCGCTCAGGGCGGGATGAAGCCGACTTAAGGCGTGCGCTTTCGAGTTTGTTGTAAAACAAGGCTGAGCTTGCCTAGTAGTCACTATTCTAGTGACTCAGGTTGGCACAGCCACCGGTCTTAGGATCGAACATGACCGGATAAGCTTCGTCGTAAATGCTGCCGGTACAATACTTTTGGCATTCAGCGAACCCCAAGGTTACGCGACGAGGGTCCTGATAGATCACGAGCTTACAGCCGTTGCCATTGCGCGCAATGAGCTCAATACTGGGGCGCGTTTTGGTTTGTGCGAAATCCGCAAAGTCGAACCTGCAAGTTCCTTTCTTGCCGACCCAAAGCTGCCAGGCCATGCTGTGCACTTGGTTGTCGCGCACTGTTAATGTCGCCTGCTCGCGATAGCCATCTTCCTCGGTTTGAGTACAGCTCCCAGCCAGGTCGATTTTGTGATCGGCGATAGGTGCAGGAGGCGCTTTTGCACTCGAACCTGGACGCGCGGGTTCAACCGGGCGTGGCGCCGGCCTCGCCTCCGGCCGGGGTTCGGCTCGATTCGCGGCACCCGGAGTGGATGGGCCCGGGTTCTGTCCCGTGCTCGGCCCGGAGCTTACGATAGGTGGAGGTGGCCTTGCTTGGCTTTGCTCTTTCGGCAAAAGGCCGCAGGCTTGCATGCTTAAAACGAGCGCGGTGGCGAGTGCGAGAAGCGGAGAGGACTGCATAAATGTGCGCATGGATTCTACCGAAGAGAGGTGTTTGATTGTCATGGAAAGAGCTTAGCATCCCGCAAAAGACGAGCTTCCGCCCGCTCGCCTGCCTATTTTTTGCGCATATTGTGCTGCGCTTCCTGGCGGCGACTTATAATCGCGGGTTAATCAACACTATTTGGAGTCGGAATCATGGGCAAAGGCGATACACGTACCCGTCGCGGCAAAATCAATAACGGCAGCTACGGTAAGACCCGTCCCGGCAAAGAAGTCAAAAAAGAAGTGCCTGTTCCTGCTCCTGCTAAGAAGAAGTAAAAAGAGTCTAAGCGAGCGACACGGCTCCACGGTGTGAGCTGCGCTTCAAACTCCCCAGGTAATGTCTTTCTGGGCGGCGAGAGCCGCCCGAATCATTTCTACAAAGGGAAAAGCTCTTTGTGCGAGGGAAACGCTCTGGGCGGCCTCCTGCTTGTTCGGTTCTTTGTCCTCGGGCTGGTCGGAGTTTGCGCGCGCTTTGCTCGCTTCTTTCTCAAGGGCAACAGCCTTCTCTAGGGCCAGAATGGCCATCGGCATGTTGCTGACGGTAATGATGCCCTTAAGGCCGGGGCTGACGCTGATAATCTCCAGCAAGCGTTCGGCCACGACCTGAGTCATGACCACCGAGCCAGTTGCTCGACATTTGAATTCGTAAATCATGCACTTCTCCCAAGCTTCGTTAACCTATAGTTTATCTGGATGGGCCCGTTCTGTAGCAAAATTCAGCGCGCTGGGTTTACTCGTCCGCAGTTTGGTCTTGGCCATGAGCCTGACGACTCTGAGCGCTTGTATGCCGGAGCTCAATTGGCGAGAGGTGAGTCCCGACAAGGCAGGCTTCGTTATCTTGATGCCCGCAAAGCCTGATCGCCTCAACCGGCTGATCGATTTAAATGGCCTGAAAGTGACCATGAATATGCTCGGCAGCAAGGTCGATACCGTAGCTTTTACGGTGGCCTGGGTGGACACCTCTTCGCCCGAGGCCGCGCAAAAAGCCGCCGACGCCATGCGTCTTGGAATGTTGCGCAATCTAGGCCAAAGCGATGCACCTGGCATACCGACCAAGGTTTTGATTCGCGGCGGCAACAGCACTTGGCCAGCCCAGCAGATCGAGGTCACAAAAGGGCCGCAGCACATGGCAGCGCTGTTCTTGCATCGAGGTACGAGGGCTTGGCAGGTGGTGAGCTTAGCGCCCAAACTTGATCCGCAGACCAGTAAGCTTTTCGCAGAGTCCTTTCAGTTATTGCCAGAATAGCCGGGTAGGTGCAGCTTGCAATAAAGAGAGGAGCCTCTAGTCTGAGCAGAGCGCTTTTAAGGCAAATTGACTTGCGCTTATTGGCACATGCTTCAACATTGCCAGTATGGATTTCAAGCATCACAGCAATTTACATCGTATCAATCCGTCCGACCTCGAGCTGGAACGACGTTTTATTCACCGCCTGACGCCGCGCACCAAGCGACTGCGCCTATTGGCTGCGTTTGGCGAACCGACTGAAGCGCAACTGGCGCGCCTTGTCAGCCCCAACCCGCATACCGAACTCGCGCTTGCTTGGGTACAAAAGCGGGCGCCGCAAACCGCGACCGATATGGACGGAGAGTTTGCCGCAGTCGCCCGTTACGCGATGCTCGACGTGGAGCCAGGAGTCGCCGAGTTTGCCATTGTGGTGGTCGATGAACTTCAAGCTCAAGGTATTGGTCGAAAGCTACTGCGTGCTCTAATCGAGGCCGCACGAGCTGCCGGCCTGGACCAATTGCAGGGCGACTGTTATGGCGATAACCGTGCCCTCATCTCGCTGTGCGAAAGTCTCGGCTTCGTGATCGAAGCACACCCGGAGGACGCAGGCCTAGTGCGGGTTAACTTGCGCCTGATTGCGGAAAGCACGCACGCCGAGCACTACACCCGCTATCAATAGAAAAATCCCGGCCCAGGTTAAGGTACCCGGCCAGGCTCTACGGTGAATATAGGCATAAAGGATCGCCGCCAGGGTTTCAAAAACAATTAACTGGCCCATCACTGTGGCGGGTAAAAGCTGACTGGCGCGGTTCCATAAGAGCGTGCCAAGCCAGGAGGCTCCCAAGCCAAGGGCCAGCATTAATCCAACGAAGAGCATGGGTGTCGGCCCGAGGAGTGCCGTGATCAGCGCATCCTCGGGTGCGATTTGCGGAAAAGGCCGCCAGGCGACCGCGCTACTTTGCGCAAAGCTCCCCGCTTGCATAAGGCCCATCACCCCTACGGCGAGAAAGGCCAGTGGCAGGGTGGCGAGGCCCTGAGCATTGGCCCAGGTGGTTGAGTTGATGCTGGGACGAAGTTTCAGCCAGCGTGAGTTTCGAATGGGGTACCAAGTCCAACAGGCGACGGCGGCGACTGAGAGCATCCCTCCGATCAGAAACTGTGTGCCGAGGGTACCCTGGCTTGATGACCCGAAGGAGTGATTCCATTCGTCACGATGCACCAATCCTATTCCAATGCAAATCAGGGTCAAAGGTGCCACGAGCTTGCGCCAGGGTATGCTGGCTTGATGCACATTGCTGCCTATGCTGATCACTACCGGAAGGGCGCCAATGATCATGGTTGGAAGGGGCGCGCCGGCCACTTGAATGGCCGCAGCAAGGCAACTGTAATAGAGCAAGTTCCCGATCAATGACAGCTCAAGCGCCGTCAGCCAGTCGGCTTTAGAAAGTGCCTGCAACTGCTTCCAATCGAACATGGCCAGCACCAGTGCAATTAAGCCGAAGGCAAGGTAGCGGGCCGCGGACAAATAGACTGCGGGGTAACCCGGCAAGAGCACCGGTGCAATGAAGACCATCCCCCAAAGCAGTCCGGCGACTAAGGCGCAGCCGAGCCCGAGTCGTAAGGACTGGGCGGTCATGCGGCTAGGCCCGCGAGCCCAGCGCGCAAAAAGAGTGTACTTAGGCTAGCCGAGGGTGATCCCGCTGTATCAAGAGTCCTTGAGTAGAGAGCGTCAGGCGAAGCGGATGGTTTGAAGGGGTTTAGCGAAAGGTTGCTGGGCGTAATACTCATTCGCCAGATTATGAGGGTGGGAGGCCGCCTCTAAGAAGTCGAGCACCGGGGAGACACAGGCATCGACCAGATTTGCCTCGAGCGCCCATTCATCGCGCGTCTTTTGGGAGAATTTTTCGGCAAGCAACTTGGCCATCTCAGGCCAAGTCTCAGGTGAGAACTGCTTGGTCGGATCAATGCTTGCCTCGAGACCAACGAGCTTCAGTAGTGTGCGGAAAAATTTATTTTCAAGCGCGCCCACCGCGACATGCTTGCCGTCCTTGGTGGCGTAAACCCGATAAAACGGCAGGGCGCCGTCGAGGATATTGTTTTCCCGTTTAGTATTCCAGCGCCCAGCGGCCATCATGCCGTAAAACATCGGTGTCAGCCCGACCGTTCCGGCAAGAATACTCGTTTCCGCGAGGCCACCCTTACCGTGAATGCTTCGTGAAATGAGTTTGGCCATCACGCCAAGCAGCAAGTGCATCGCCCCGCCGCCGAAGTCTGCCACGACGTTCAAGGGAACCTCTGGTTGCGCGCGATGACCGATGGCATGCAAAACGCCCGCCATAGCCAAGTAATTGATGTCATGACCCGCTCGCTCGGATAACTCCCCCTGCGCACCCCATCCTGATAGGCGGCCGATCACCAAGCGCGGAAACTCCGCCATCAGGGTCGCTGGCGCGAGACCCAGTCGCTCCAAAACCCCGGGGCGGAAACCTTCCAGCATCACATCGGCCTTCGCGAGGCTTTGCTTGAGCGTGGCTAGGCCCTCGGCCGACTTGAGATCAATCGTGCTCAACGATTTGTCGGCATTCAACAAATCGAACTCGGACTTGATTGGAACGCCCAAACCAGCATCTACCGGAGAAATAATTCGCGTAACCTTGGCGCCAAGGGAGCGCAGAATCATGCCCGCGAAGGGTACTGGGCCAATCGCCTGTAATTCGATCACTTCAAGCCCGTCCAGTGGAAGAAGGGTCGCCTGGGTTTGGCTGGAAGATGGGTTCATATTAAGAGGCCTTTTAGTGAGTGTCGGTCAATACACATTTTATTGGGTTGAGTGAGAAAGGGCATAGACGGAACTACCGATATCCACCCGTTCAATGAAATCAGGCTTGAACTATATCGCTTTTGCCGCTCTCAAATCTTCGATACTTTTTACATCCATACCGAGCTCGCTCAAGATCTTGTCGGTATGTTCGCCGACGCGCGGGATTGCATCCATCCGGTAGTTAAACGCGTCGTTGCGCCCAGGGGGTAATAGGGCAGGCACGGGTCCCGCGGGTGTGTCTACCTGAACCCAGCGCCTTCGGGCATGAAGCTGAGGGTGCGCCCAGAGACCGGCCATATCGTTCATGCGGGCGTTGGCGATTTGGGCCTCCTCAAGTTTTGTCACCACTCCGTCCGTGCTTAAGCGTTTGAAGTTGTCTAAGATGATGGCCCTGAGCGCCTCGCGATTGTCGTTGCGGCGCGCATTGCTATCGAAGCGAATATCGCTAGCCAGTGCTTCGTTCTCAAGGACTACGGCGCAAAAAGCCTTCCACTCGCGCTCGTTTTGCAGACCCAACATCACCACGCCGCCATCACCGGCTGCGAATGGACCGTATGGATAAATGCTGGCATGGGCGGCGGCACTGCGCGGAGGCGGCGCTGCGCCTTCAAAGGCATAGTAAAGCGGAAAGCCCATCCACTCGGCCATGGCCTCCAGCATCGATACATCGATGTGGCTCCCCTGGCTAGTTTTACCCCGAAGCAGTAGGGCAGAGAGAATATTAGTGTAGGCATACATGCCCGCAGCAATATCGGCGATAGAGTTTCCGGCCTTACTGGGAGTGTCTTTCGGACCGGTGATGGACAAGAATCCGGCCTCGCTTTGAATCAACAAATCGTAGGCCTTCTTGTCGCGATAAGGGCCGTCATCGCCGTAGCCAGAGATATCGCAGACGATCAACTTTGGATGTGCCGTGTGCAAAGCTTCATAAGACAAGCCCATCCTTGCTGCTGCCCCCGGTGCAAGATTTTGCACTAAGACATCAGCCTGCGCCAATAAGCGCTTGAGCGCTCCCAGGGCATCAGGGTGCTTGAGATCGAGACTCAAACTTTCCTTGGAGCGATTGGTCCACACAAAATGTGAGGCCTGTCCTTTGACACGCGTATCGTAGGCCCGGGCGAAATCGCCACCTCCAGGGCGTTCAATTTTGATCACGCGTGCGCCCAGATCGGCCAGTTGACGGGTACAAAAAGGCGCAGCAATGGCATGCTCCAAGGACACGACCGTAATGCCGTCCAGGGGGCGAGGTTTATGACGGGGCGGAGCTTGCTCGCCTGGTTCTAGCTCAGGGATGTGCTGCATGGCTGGGCTTAGAAAGACCTTGGCAACCCAAGCACATGCTCGGCCACATAAGAGAAGATCAGGTTTGTAGAGATCGGTGCGACCTGATACAAACGCGTTTCGCGAAACTTGCGCTCAATATCGTATTCGCAGGCAAAACCGAAACCGCCGTGATATTGAATGCAAACATTCGCGGCCGCCCAACTAGCCTTGGCCGCCAAGTATTTGGCCATGTTGGCCTGGGTACCGCAAGGCTCATGGGCATCGAATAATCGACAGGCTTCATAGCGCATGAGGTTGGCCGCCTCGACTTCAATAAACGATTCCGCAATCGGAAACTGAACGCCTTGGTTTTGACCAATCGGCCGACCAAACACCACGCGCTCCTTGGCGTATTTGGTCACCCGATCAATAAACCAGTAGCCGTCACCAATGCATTCAGCAGCAATAAGGGTGCGTTCTGCGTTCAATCCGTCCAGGATATATTTGAAACCCTGGCCCTCTTGGCCAATCAGGTTCTCAGCCGGAATCTCCAAGTTTTCAAAAAACAACTCATTGGTCTCGTGATTGACCATGTTCAGAATCGGTCGTACGGTTAGTCCAGACTTCTCAGCCAGACGTAAGTCAACCATGAAGATTGACATGCCTTCTGATTTTTTCTTGACCTCGGCTAGAGGGGTGGTGCGCGCCAAAAGAATCATCCAATCCGAGTGTTGGACCCGCGAGATCCACACTTTCTGACCATTAATGACATAGCGATCACCCTTGCGCACGGCCATGGTCTTAATCTTGGTGGTGTCGGTACCGGTGGTGGGTTCGGTCACGCCCATGGACTGTAAGCGCCACTCGCCGCTCGCGATCTTTGGGAGGTACAAGTCCTTTTGCGCCTTGGAGCCATGGCGCAACAGGGTACCCATGTTGTACATCTGGCCGTGACAGGCGCCTGAATTTCCGCCGGAGCGGTTGATCTCTTCCATGATGACCGAGGCTTCGGTCAGTCCCAAGCCTGAGCCCCCATATTCTTGTGGAATGAGGGCGGCCATCCATCCGGCCTTGGTGAGGGCATCGACGAAAGCTTCCGGGTAGGCACGCTTTTCGTCGACTTTGCGATGGTATTCGTCGGGGAACTCGGCGCAAAGTGCGCGCACGGCATCGCGAATATCTTGGAAGCCGCTGGTGGTTGTTTTGATCATGGACGAGCTTTAGGAGGGATGAGTCAACGACATCACAGCAAGCCCAAGGCACTTAGCGAAAAGAGAGGGACCTTGCCGGTCGCTCCTTGTTATTATAGGTGGTGCTCCACGTGAGTATGGCTAAAAGACTGGTATATCGAACTAGTTCTATTATAGAAAATTTTAGGCTCTCTAAAGCGAGGCATTGATGAGGGCACGACGATATGAAACTGCCTCCGCGATATGGATGGCCGAGATCGTTATGCAAGCTTCAAGATCCGCAATCGTGCGGGCCAGCTTGATCACCCGATGACTGGCGCGGCTTGACCACTGCAGCCGTTGCGCGGCCCGCACCAAAAGTGTTTTTGCCTCTAGCGGCAAGGGGCAGAATTTTTCGATCTCGTAGGGTTCTAATTGCGCGTTAGGTTTACCTTGGCGCAGGGTTTGTAGTTCGTAGGCCATCGCAACGCGTTCGGCGATGGCCTGAC
The DNA here is from genome assembly GCA_031361565.1 of Betaproteobacteria bacterium. Lineage (GTDB taxonomy): Bacteria > Pseudomonadota > Gammaproteobacteria > Burkholderiales > Burkholderiaceae_E > JAPOKJ01. The sequence continues at coordinate 9,788 of JANLRI010000518.1, forward strand.
TGCTTTCTTCTGCTGCGTTGTTCAGCAGAACATCTTCGTGAACGGCTTCGACCTGTACTTGCACATCGATACGATCCAGAAGTGGCCCTGAGACCCGTCCTTGATACTTCATCACCCGCTCCCGACTACAAAGACAGCGCGGGTCCCCAAAAAATCCGCAAGGGCAAGGATTCATGGCAGCGATCAATTGAAAGCGAGCCGGAAAAACCACCTGCCGCGCGGCCCGGGAGATTGAGATTTGCCCGCATTCCAAGGGCTCTCGCAGGCCCTCTAGAGCGTGACGATTGAACTCGGGAAACTCATCTAAAAAGAGAATGCCTTGGTGGGCTAAGGACACTTCGCCCGGTTTTGGTGGGGAACCTCCCCCCACCAAGGCCACCGCTGAAGCGGAATGGTGCGGATTTCTGAAAGGTCTTCGCCCCCAGGCTTCTATCGGCGACCCGGAGGCATGGGCGATGAGTTGTTCATGCCGTTCAATTGGGCCGCGTTTTACATCGTGCAGCACCATGACCTCGGTGGCTTGCTCCTCGTCAAGCGGTGGCAGAATGGAGGGCATGGCGTTTGCGAGTAAGGACTTACCGGCACCCGGATGTCCAACCATGATGAGACCGTGGCTCCCAGCGGCAGCAATTTCAATGGCACGCTTGGCGAGACCGAGACCCTTGATCTGGGCGAAATTACTCCCCCAGGATCGGTCGCATGAGACACGGTGGTGTGCCAGCCTTTCTAGAGTGCTCTGACCGAGAAGGTGGGCAGCCACTTCTAACAAGTTTTGGGCGGCCAGGGCGCGCGGTTCGAGCAGGGCTGCGAGTTCCGACGCGTTGTCTTTTGGAACAATCAGCAGGCGTCGGCTTTGGCGCTGGCTGGCCACGGCCATGGCTAGAAGCCCCGCAACTGGGCGGATTGCGCCAGTGAGCGATAGCTCACCTACAAATTCCAGACCGTCGATGGTTTCGTCTAATGCAATGTTAGCAAGCTGACCACTAGCCGCCAGAATGCCAATCGCGATGGGAAGATCAAAACGGCCTGAGTTTCTAGGTAAGTCAGCAGGCGCCAAATTGACCGTCAGCCGTCGGTTTGGGAATTCGAAACCACTATGTAAGATGGCGGCTCTTACCCGTTCTCGGCTCTCACGTACCTCAGCCTCGGGTAAACCGACGATATTGAAAGCGGGTAGGCCATTGCCGATATGAATTTCAACGTCCACCAAAGGTGACGAGATGCCAAGTAGCGCCCGGCTTTTAATTAGGGAAATACTCATCTTCTCTCACGACGTGTACTCACTTCCTAAGATTTTGCAGCTCCGCTTCCAAGGTTGCCACTCGTGCGGCAAGACGGTCTATGAGTTCTACCCTGACGTCAAATTCTTCGCGCGTCACTAACCCCATCTGCTGGGCACTTTGATTCATAAAGGCACGCATGTTGCGTTCAAGGTCGCCAGCAGGGCTGTTCTTCATGAGTTCAGAAAACTTGTTTTTCAACCACTCGGGTGAAAACCTGTCTTGGGTGGCCTCGGCTTGGCCGGGATTTGAGGTGTGTGTATCGGTGTTCATCACGTGTCCAGCTTAAAAGAAAAAGTGAATTTCAGGTATCGAACTGATCGCCTAGCCCTTTCGGCCTAACGCCCCAGCCAATCTTTGCAGGTAATTAGTCTAGCGCGAAACACGAGCCCGGGAGCAAGACCTTGCAGCCGAAGGCAAGCGAAGCACCAACCCGGTGCGTCGCACCGAGCATCCCTATTTTGGTGCGCAAATAATCTTGTGAAAGTACTTGCGCTTCATTCTGGTTCATTCAATTGGCGAAATCGCCCTGGCATAGGAAGTGCTAACAAAGGGGATGCCGTGTCTTTTACCTTTCGTTTATTCGGAGAAACTAATGAAATCAAAAATTCTTGGAAGCGCCATCGCCGTCACAAGTGCGCTACTCTTGCCCCAATTGGTTGTTGCCCAGTCTGCGCCAGCGGCGGCACCTGCAGCTGCTCCTGCTGCCACGCCAACCCACAGCTTTACCTATAACGTCGGGCTTGTGACCGATTACCGCTATCGCGGTATTTCGCAGAGTGGCCTGAATCCAGCACTTCAAGTCGGCGTTGACTACTCGCATGCAAGTGGCTTCTATCTTGGTACGTGGGCTTCGACCATAACCTGGATCACGGATTCCGCCCCTACAGCCAAAGGTCGACTTGAGGTCGATCTTTACGGCGGCTACAAAGGCACTGCCGGCCCGATCAGCTACGACGTCGGCCTGCTTCAGTACTGGTATGTCAACAATAACTTAAGCCCTAACGCCAACACGCTTGAGCTCTACGCCGCGGGTACCTATGGCGCTTATACCGCCAAGTATTCCCATAGCCTCACCAATTTGTTCGGTTATACGAACTCTTCGGGCTCGGGCTACCTCGATCTTTCCGCCACTTTCGACCTTGGCAATGGTTGGGGCGTCGTTCCCCATCTTGGCCATCAGCGTATCTCAAACAACGGAACTTTTAGCTATACCGATGCCGCGCTTACGGTCACTAAAGAAGCCTTCGGCTTAGTGTTTTCGGGCATGCTGGTGGGCACTGACACCACCAAGGCGCTCTACACCAATCCGAACGGTAAGTACCTCGGCAAAACCGCCATTGTGCTGGGCGTAAAAAAGAACTTCTAAGCGGCATTTAGCGAATACCTGCAATCCTAAAATCGGTCCGTGGATAACCCCGGACCGCATCTAAAGATCATTCTCGGAGTCCTTCCATGAAACTCATCACTGCAATTATTAAACCCTTCAAGCTTGACGAGGTCCGCGAGGCCTTGTCGGGCATTGGAGTTCAAGGCGTAACCGTCACGGAAGTGAAGGGATTTGGACGTCAAAAGGGCCATACCGAGCTGTACCGGGGTGCGGAATACGTGGTTGACTTTTTGCCCAAGGTCAAGCTTGAGGCTGCCGTTCCTGATGGCCTGGTCGAGCGTGCGGTAGAAGCCATCGAAGGCGCTGCTCGCACCGGCAAGATCGGCGACGGCAAGGTCTTTGTCTACAACCTTGAGCAAGTAGTTCGGATTCGCACAGGCGAAACCGGCGACTCAGCCCTTTAATTTCTGTACGGAGTTCTCTTCATGAAACTGTTTCCCAAAATCACGGGCTGGCTATTGGCCTTGCTCGTGTCTTGCTTTTTGGCGCCGAGTCTGGCGCTAGCGGCTTTCCCAGCCGATGTTAAGTTTGATATCAACAAGACTGAAATCCCTACAGCCTCCGCCGATACTATTAAGAAGGTGGCTGAATACTTGAAAGGAAACGCCGACGCCAAAGTACAGGTCTCGGGCTTTACCGACAAAACGGGCGATCCCGACAAGAACAAGGAGCTCGCCAAGGCGCGTGCGTTTGCGGTTCGCGATGCACTCAAAGCGGCCGGTGTAGCCGAGGACAAAATTGTCCTCGTGAAGCCCGAATTGGTCATGACCGTAGGCTCTCCAGAAGAAGCCCGCCGCGTCGAGCTCACCCTCGCTAAGGCTGAGGGCGCGCCCGCCGCGCCTCCAGCAGCGACTCCAGCCGCCGCTGCAGCGACTGCAGCCCCGGCTGCGGCTG
>JANLRI010000567.1:0-3874 GCA_031361565.1 Betaproteobacteria bacterium
CAATTGTTTGTTGAGGAAGCGGATAAATTGAACATCGGTGCAATCACTGGACTGGTTCGAAGCGGCGCGGGCTTTCATATCTTAAAGCTTTTGGATAAGCGCAATGCTGGCACCCAGGCAGTGGACGTTGGCTTAGTGCGACAGACACGCGTCCGTCACATTCTGATCCGTACGACCGAACTTGTATCGGAAACTGAGGCGATTCGTCGTCTCGCCGATGCAAAACTAAGGATCGACAATAAATCCGCCAAGTTCGAAGATCTGGCGCGTCAGTATTCTGGCGACGGAAGCGCCGGGCGCGGTGGCGATCTTGGTTGGTTGTATCCAGGCGATACAGTGCCTGATTTTGAGCGTGCCATGGATGCCTTGCAAGTTAATCAGGTGAGCGAGCCTTTCCGCTCGCCTTTTGGGTTTCATATCGTGCAGGTTTTGGAGCGCAAAACGGATGCACCGTCGAGTGACCGTCAACGCGGCATGGCCCGTCAGGCCCTGAGAGATCGTCGTATGGAAGAGGCCTACGATACCTGGGTTCGCCAAGTGCGTGATTCGGCTTACGTTGAGTACCGTTTCGATGAGTGACGTGTGAGCGCAAAGCTCTATAGTGCTCCGCATAAGAGTGCCAAAACGAGGTCTCCCAAGCCACTGGCACGAAAAAGATTTGGCCAACATTTTCTGGTGGACCGATCAATCATTAACGCGATTTGCTCAGCAATTGAGCCGCGTGATGGTCAAATCATTGTCGAAATTGGGCCGGGCCCAGGTGCTCTGACAGGCGCCTTGCTTGAGCGCATTAACCAACTTCATGCGGTAGAGATTGACCGCGATCTCGCCGCACTACTACGCCGAGAGTTTCCTCCGGAGCGTTTGGATCTACATTTAGGAGACGCGCTCGCTTTTGATTTTCTGAGTTTTCTGCCCGAGTTAAAGGATGGCCAGCCGACCGAGCAAAAGTTACGACTGGTCGGAAATCTTCCCTACAATATTTCAAGTCCGTTGATGATTAGTCTGCTCTCGATTTGCAGTCATGTGAGTGACATGCACTTTATGCTTCAGAAAGAGGTAGTGGAGCGTATTGCGGCCTCGCCGGGCACGAGCGCTTACGGCCGACTCAGCGTGATGTTGGCGGCGTGTTTCGAGGCCACCCACCTTTTCGATGTGCCGCCCAGCGCATTTGATCCACCCCCTAAGGTGGACTCGGCCGTGGTGCGGCTGGTCACTAAGACGCCGGAGCAGCGTTTGGATCCTGTGGTGATGGCTTCCTTGGAAAGCTTGCTTGGACGTGCCTTTGCGCAAAAGCGAAAGATGTTGCGCTCAAGTTTTATTCCCTGGCTTGATGCCCAGGGTGTTGATAGCTCGATGATCCCCGGAACGGATCGCGCCGAAGATATTCCAGCCGAAATTTACTTTCAGCTGGCGGCGACTTTACGCTCAATCAATTCGATTTTATAGCCGTCTGGATCGGTCACGAAGGCAATGACGGTGCTGCCGCCCTTGACAGGCCCAGCCTCACGAGTCACCTGCCCGCCGTTGGTTTTAATTTTTTGGCAGGCCGCGGCTGCATCGGCTACTTCAATGGCGATATGACCGTAGCCTGCGCCCAGGTCGTACTGAGTCACACCGTAGTTAAAGGTCAACTCCAAGACCGCATGTTCGCTTTCTGAACCATAGCCGACGAAGGCGAGTGAGTATTTTTGATCCGGTCGATCCGTGGTACGAATCAGATCCATACCCATCACCTTGGTGTAAAAATCAATGGCGCGTTGTAGGTCGCCCACGCGGAGCATGGTGTGGAGAATTCTCATTTAAGTCGCCTCGCTAGGTTCTCGAATTTCTTTAAGTCGTCCGCGCGCCTGTTGGTACGCGGGGAAAAGTTGCTCGACGGTTTTCCAAAAACGTGGCCCGTGATTCAACTCTTTTAAGTGAGCCAACTCATGAGCGATGACGTAGTCGATCAAATCGGTTTGATGGTGGATCAGGCGCCAATTCAAACGCACGGCACCGTCGGCAGCGCAGCTACCCCATCGGGTGCGTGCAGACGACAAGCCCCAGCGCGTCGGGCCCTTGCCCAATAGGTTCGCGTAATGGGCAATTCTGAGGGCAAAGTGTGCTCTTGCCTGAGTTTGCAACCATCCATGCACTCGGTCTTTAATCTGGTCAGAGCTTGCGCTGAATTTCAAGCCAATCATCAAAGAGTCGTTTTCCAGGCTAACGCCTTGCACCTGAGGATTGAGGCAAAGGTTGAGCGTTTGCCCGAGGAATTTCACCGCGCCGCCATGCTCCCAACGAATCGCGGATTGCAATTGCAATTGTTGGAAGCGGCTCCATTCGATCAACTTGATGTTGATCCACCGTGCCTTATCCTGCAATGCTGCCTCAAGTTCTTTCAGCGTAAGCCAACGCGGAACAGTGACGGTCAGGCCTCTCTCATCAATGACGAAACCAATGGTTTTACGCTTGCTACGCTTGAGTTGGTAAACCACATGACGCCCATCTAACCATGCACTGCGCTCGCCTAGTTTGACGGTTGGGGGCGCATCAAAAAAAGGCAAATTAAGTTGCAGTGCGGCGGCGATTTTGCTGAGCATGAAGTCCTATGAGTAGGCGTGCGGGCTGATGCGCCGCATTTCAGTTTCAATCCAAGCTTCTACTTCCTGCAGCACCGTCTCGGGTGCTTTGCCTTGCGCGCTGATCGCAGGGCCAATCGAGACGGTCACCAGCCCCGGTTTTTTCACGAAGGCTTTCTTGGGCCAAACTTCTCCTGCATTATGAGCGATGGGGACCACCTTGGCGCCGGTACGCACCGCCAAGCGCGCACCCCCTGCCTTGTATTGGCCCTTTTTTCCGACCGGGATGCGTGTACCTTCGGGAAACATAATGATGCAGCGATCCTCAGAAAGCTTGCGCGTGCCTTGCGTGACGACCTGCTCAAAGGCGTCGGCGCGTTTGGCACGATTAATATGAATCATATCCAGTAAGCCAATACCCCAACCAAAAAACGGGATATAGAGCAACTCACGTTTAAACACATAACAAAGCTCGCGCGGCATCCAGACGGGAAAGAAAAAAGTTTCCCAGGTGGATTGATGCTTGGACAGCAAGATGACCGGCTCGTCTGGCAAGTTGGCTTGACCGATCACTTGCCAGCGAATGCCACAAATATGTTCCAGGCCCCATATGTTGATGCGCAACCAATATTGAGCCCACCAGTACAGCCATTTGCGCGGCGCCCAAAATAGAGTCAGCATAATGAGGGCCACGGGTATGACGGTGGCGACCTGTAGCAGCAGTAAAATCAGCGACCGAATCATGCGGTCTTGGTGCTAAGAAATTGTACGACCCAGGCTTCTAAATTGTCGAAGATGACGGTTTCCGAGGGAAGGGGGTTCAAGCCAGACTGAGACTCAGCAATAGTCCTCTGTCCGTTGCCAGTGCGCACCAGGATGGCCTGACACCCGGCGCTTTGCGCGGCCACCATATCGCGCCAGGTATCGCCAACGACCGCAACCTCGGCGGGTTCGGCATCAAAGCGCTTCATGCAGTCGATCAACATGCCGGGCTTGGGCTTGCGGCAATCGCAGCCGATCTCAGCCCCATGCGGGCAAAAGTAAACTGCGTCCAGCCGACCACCAGCCGCAGTCACCGCCAAATGCATCTTGCTGTGAATTCTTTGTAAAGTCGCCGCATCAAATAGGCCGCGCGAAACCGCTTCTTGATTGGTGGCGACGGCCACTCGATAGCCCGCCTTGTTCAAACGCGAGATGGCATGCAAGCTCCCAGGGATGGGAATCCATTCCGAAGGTGATTTGATATATTGATCTGACTCTTCGTTAATCACGCCGTCGCGATCAAGAATGACTAGGGGGGTCATTGCATC
>JANLRI010000569.1:0-1929 GCA_031361565.1 Betaproteobacteria bacterium
AGAAGGTGATCGTCTTGTGAAGTTGGCGATCAAGGCGTTGGGTGTAAAGCAGCAATAGCGCCAGTGACTCTTGATACCGTGTCAACCTTTGATTGGCCGTTGGTTCCGTGTGCGGCTTCTAGTTCGTTGAGGGTGCCGTACAAAGTGTTGGATGGCTTCGCCGTTGATGCTGGGGCCCGCTGCACTCGTCCGGAGAAGGTGCGCAACGTGGCGTGACCAAGGGCCAGGCTCCCCGTTGGTTGTGTGGTCTCATTGTCTGGCCAGTTGGGGTTGGCTGGGCCAATTATCGTTGGCTTGTTCGCGGTGCCAACCCGAGTGGCGCGTGCTCCCAGGCGAGTTAATTGGACTCTTCGTAGATTTCGTGGCCGCCGATGCGCCGCCATAGGACTCTGGTGACGACCATTGTTATGGCCAAAGGTGAATTGATGGGTGGTTCGATGGCAACGAGTTGGCCAGCACGTTGAGGTCTGTGTCACTGTCGGTAAGTAGCTTTGTTGTCTATGGGTTGCGGAAGGAGCACACAACAGTTAGGTTGTGTGCGTGTCTTTGCCTGGTCTCGATCCACAAAGCGGGCTGCTACCCGAGGGTGAGCATCGGGCGTCCTGGGATGAAATAGTCGGGATGTTTTCCTGGAACCAACGGCGGCGCCAACTGTTGGATGGTCTGATCGACGGGCTCACCATTTTGGCTGAGAGTGGCTGTCGACAAGTTTGGCTAAATGGAAGTTTCGTGACTAGTAAGGACGAACCCGGCGACTTTGATTGCGTGTGGGATACCGATGGCGTTGATCTCGAAATCTTGAAGGCGCTTTGCCCCGAAATACTGGAGCTCGACGGCCACAGACTGTCTCAGAAGCTGAGGTTCGGTGGTGAGTTTTTGCCCAACATCACCGAAAGCTCTTCGGGGCGAAAGTTCTCAGATTTCTTTCAAACGGACAGAACGGGAACTGCAAAAGGAATTGTGCTTCTACGTCTCGAAAAGGGGTTCCAACAATGATTTCAAACGATCGTCAGTATCAACAAACCCGTAAAAAACTTGGTGAGCTCAATCAGCTGCTTGTGAGCGTTGAAGCCGGAAACGCAGGCGCGGAAGGTTTCCGAATTCTTCAGGCTCAAGCGCTCGAAAGCCAGATGGGTGACCTTCGCGAGGAATTGGATGAATACGAACTTTTGCGGGATGGAAATCCGGTCACCATCGAATCGACCTCACTTGCAGGGCTCGCGGATGCATTGATTAAAGCGAGGATCGCTCGGGGGCTCACGCAGGCGAACCTTGGGGAAGCCCTTGGTGTGGCGGAGCAACAGATTCAACGGTATGAATCGGGCCGCTACTCGACTGCGAGTTTGGCCAGGTTGTGTGACGTCGCAGAGGCGCTTAACGTGACCGTCTCCGAAGTCATCACACTCAAAGCAAGTTAGCTCGCGCCTCGCCTTGTCAGCGGCGACGGCGAGGTCGTACTCTGCGTCGGTTGCGCCTTGTTGGGTAAGGAGTCGGGTTTGTCGTTGAAGTCCACCGTTGGAGTTCATCGGCCTTGCCGTAGATTTCGTGGCCGCCGATGCATGTTGAGCGGGGGCGCAACGTGGTGTGACGAAAGGCTGGGCTCCACGTTGGTTGTGTGATCTCACGGCTGGCCAGTTCGGGTCTGTGTGGGCCGGTGCATGCTAAGCCTGGTCAGTAGTGCGGGGTCCTGTTGGGTTCGACGTGGTGTTTGAGAATGATCGTCCGGTCGTGGTTGCCTATGCCGAGGCGGGAGCGTAGGTGTTGCACCAGGAAGCGCCAGGAGCAAGGCGGAGTCAGCTCGACCGGGTGTTGAGTGCTGATGATGCGGCCGTGCGTGCTTGTCTTGATCGTGCTTTGCATCGGCTTAAAGCAGCGGAGGTACTTCGTGACGCCGAGTTGTTGGAATCGGCGTTTACCAACGCGTACGAC
>JANLRI010000623.1:0-13591 GCA_031361565.1 Betaproteobacteria bacterium
CTGCCCGCACCGGCGAGCGCTCCATTGAGTTCAATCATCGGCGTGGAAGCCGTATAGCCTGGCTGCGTGCTGGCATCAAGAAGGGTGGAGTCAACAATGGCCGGTAGGGCCGAACCAAGATTGATGGTGTGAATCCCAGCACCTGAAATATTGAAATCAATCTGATTCAAACCGGGCGAATTGTTGCTGGCAATGATCGCTTCACGTAAGGAGATCAGGCCGTCCGCACCACGGTTGGCAAGCAAATTGAAAAGATTGGAAGTGTCGCCATCACTGATATCGTTGGCGGTGGTCACCCAAACGTCGCTATCAACCGCAATACTGATCGACTTCGTAATGCTGCTACTGGTACCACCCGACCCATCGCTCAGTTGGAAGCGCACCGTACGCGGAGCACTGAGAGGATCTTCACCATTAACCGCGAAGTTTACGTTACCCATCACCGCCTGCACGGCCACCGTTGTCGCACTGGCATTAAAGCTGACGTCAAGCGTCGAGCCAAAGCTCCACGAGCCGATCAACACGCCGCCGAAGAAAACGTTGCTTCCCGCAACGCCGACTTGGCCTGCGGCCATACCTTGGTTGTTAACGGAGAGTACGTCCTGGACATAGCTATTGGCTGTAATGTCCACCAGTAAATGCCCTCCACCGAAGCTGCTGTTGTCTACATCACCTAAGCTCACCAAACCATCAACAATAACGGCACTACCGTTTTCGGTAAATTGGTTGGTGCCCTGGCCAAAGGCAATCACAGGTGCATCATTGACGGCGTTTACCGTGATCGCAACGCTGGCATTAGCGGTCGCGCCGAGAGCATCGCTAGCACTCAGCGACAAAGTGTCGCTGCCGTTGAAATTGATAAAGCCCTGATAAATCAAGCTGGCCAACGCTGCGTTGATTTGCACTTGGGTTCCCGCGAGGGTAAGCCCAGAGCTATTATTACTACCCGCCGAGATCGTCGCGCCCCCAGCCAGACTTAAGCTAATCGTGCCACCTAGAACGCTAAGCTGCGCGCTGCTCAAATTCCCATCAGGATCGTTGATGGATATCGTGCCAGCAACTGTAAAAGCAAGCGGGCTGTCCTCATTGACATTCTGGCTAGTCGGTGCAGTAATCTGGGGTGGCTGGTTGCTCAAGTAGGTAAAGCGTTGGCTAAAAACTCCGTCGATATCACCAGAGCCATTACCGGTCCAAACCACCACTACTTTTCCGCTGGCGGTGGTCGCCACACTGGGGTTAAATTGATCACCAGATGTAGTCGTACTGACAATGACTTCACCGGTGATGGCCACGCCCGCCCCGTCATATTCTCTTGCGACGACCCCATAGGAGCCAGCGACGTCTTGTCCGAAACTATCCCAGACGACGACAAACCCACCTGCCGTCGTCATGCCAATAATCGGTGTTTGTTGATCGCCGCCCGTTGTGGTGTTGATCAGGAATTCACCGCCTAGCGCTACACCAGCCGTGGTAAAGCGTTGACCGTAGACACCGTATCCGCTGCCATCTTGAGACGCGCTTTGCCAGGCGGTAATGAGGGTAGTGCCATCCATCGCCATGCCCAGTTCGAACTGGTCTTGGCTCGTATTGGAATTCAGCCTAAACTCAGCTCCCTGGGCTACACCGGAACTGTTATAGCGCTGCGCGTAGACGCCGCTGAAGCTACCGTCCTGACCCACGCTTTGCCAGCCTACAACAAAATTGCCGGTGGAATCCATAGCAATGGCCGGATTCCATTGATCATTCGAGGTAAAGGTATTGGCTCGAAACTCACCGCTCAAGGCCGTCCCACTGGCGTCGTAACGACGCACGAAGACACCGAACGACGAACCGGCATCTTGATTTTTGCTGTCCCAGGCAATCACGAAGTTACCTGCGGCGTCCATGGCAATGGCCGGATCACCTTGATCCGAGAAGGTGGTTTGATTGACTAGAAACTCGCCCCCCTGAGCTAGACCCGCAGCGTCAAAGCGTTTCGCATACACGCCACGGTTACTTCCGTCCTGCCCTACACTTTCCCAGGTTACGACGAAGGCCCCCGTGCTACTCATCGCCACCTGGGGCTGCATTTGATTGTTCGAGGTGTAGGAATTGATTTGGAACTGAGCGGCTTGGGCTACGCCGTTTGAGTCATACCTTTGTCCAAATACACCGGCTCCTGTTGAGCCATCCGTGCCCGCATCATCCTCCCAAACCACCACGTAGTTTCCGGCGGCATCCATGGCCACCGAGTGATTTGCACCCAGGGTAGTTTGCAGGCCACCTGTGGTGGTGTTTGCCAGTTGCTCGCCTCCCTGCGGGGTGAGCGTGAGTACAGCGGCAAAGTGCTCCTGCTGCGTAACGTTTAAGGCGCTCACCGCCTCAATGGTTCCCGAGCTGTATTCAAGATTCCAGTTGCCGCCAAGACGGGTGGCCCCGGTTAAATCGGTGGAAGCCGCTACGTCTGCGCCACTGAGCTGAGCTAGACGTTGGACCAGTATTTTCCCCTCAGCCCCAGAGGCAAAATCGCAGCCATAAATCAACAGATCCGCCTGATTCGTCAAGGCGCTCTGCCAATGCGCAATGACCGCACTGGCTTGCTGGACAGACAGCGCATCCAGATCGCTTGCACCCAGTTGCATCCAGGCGTTATTGCCATGACCGATGAGATGCAGGGCACTGGCTTGTAGACCTTGAGCGCTTATGCTGCGCAGCTTGGCGTCTATTTGAGTAAAGCCATTGCGATCAGACTGCAGAATCACTGCCTCGATAGCCCGTCCTTGCCCCTGCTGCAAAGTTATGTCGGCGAGAAGCTCAGCGACATTGGGCACGCGGGCATCGATGAATACCAATTCAACACTTGCTGAAGTCGGTGTCGGACTCGGCTCCTGGTCGATCTCGCTGTCGCCGATCTCTTTGTCGTCGAACTCTTTGTCGTCGAACGCTCTTTTGCCGCCCCCACTGTCCCCGTCCGTGACGCTCGTCGATGGATCGCTCCTAAGCTCACTGGCCGTCGTCGGCAAGCGCACTTGACCCGAGGAAGCGTTCGCACCATCCTCCATCAAACGCACTTCCCCAGAGACCGGGGGGACCGAAAGATCAAGATGATTTTGCTGGAAAGGGTTGATGTCGGCAGAAAAAAGAACGCGCGGTTCCATGGCCTCGATTTGAATGCGATCTTGACCAGACGATTTAAACCAGTTTCTAATACTGCGAAAAAGCATTGACGCCGACCATATTCCTCTTTGTTGTTCAAGCTTCCTTATGCCCAAAAAATCTCCCGATGGCGACTTGGAGCCGTCAAGCGCTAGCATTTAAGGTGTCAGTGGCGGCCAGTCCTCCAAGCCAGAACGATCAGCGGTAGGCATGGGAACTGTAAAATGATGTTAGAGCTTGATGTCAGAGCAACGGTATTTCACCTTAGCCGATGTCCCACCTGCCCTCTCCAAACGCGCCAATAGCCTTGGCACTGAAAATGCCTTCGTGGTTTTCGCCGAGGTCAACGAACTGATCCGCCAGGGCCGGGACATCATTTCCTTTTGCATCGGCCAACCCGACTTTCCAGCACCTTTGCATGCGCGAGAGGCGGGCGTCGCGGCCATTCAAGGCGGCAAGCATGGCTATACACCCAGCGCCGGTATTCTGGAGTTGAGAGAGGCTGCAGCCCGCTATCTGGGCGAGAAGCGCGGCATGAAGTTTGACGCTGACGACATCGTCGTCGGTGCCGCTGCCACCCTATTTGCGTGAGTCGCGTAACTTTCTTTCGATCCGCACGAGCTGCAAGCGATTACAGTAATTATGCGCAAGCATCCACAGGTGTGGATTTACGCCGACGAAATCTATGCACGCCTTGTGTTTGAGGGTCAATTCGAATCTATCGCTTCCAGGCATGCAGGAGCGCACGATTGTCTCGGACGGTTGCTCCAAGGCTTGGGCCATGAGGGGCTGGCGTATTGGACTCACAGCCAACAAAGCGCTGGCCCCGATGTTCACCAAATGGGTGGCCAATACGGTGTTGTCGCGCTACCTTCTTGAGCAGTCAGGCCTCAAGGCGGGCGAGGGAGATTGCGGCTCCGTGAGCTTGATTCAACGCTTCGGCCCTGCCGCCAATCTGAACATCCAACTGCACCGTTTGGTACTGGACGGTGTTTACCGAACAAACTCGAACGGCGAACCGGAGTTTATCGAGACGACGCATCGCCTTCGGCCCACGTGCAGGCCAGAAGGTGCTGACCTTGCAGGGTGCAATGCCCAGAGAAATAAGTGGCCAACAGAGGTTATGTGCCAACTTGCGAGGCTTTAGCCTGCATGCGGCGGTGCGCGATGGGGCTGTCAATTACGGGCCGGGCAGAGGAAGACCTTGGAGCGATCGTGTCGCTACATTACCCGCCCAGCGCTAGCCAATGATCGGGTGCAAATTAATGCGGCAGGACTTGTTGAGTTGGAGCTCAAGACACCGTGGCGAGACGGCACGACGCATCAGGTGATGTCGCCGCTAGAGTTTATGCAGCGCTTGGCGGCGCTGGTGCCTCAGGCGCATGTGCCCGCATCAACGAGCGGCCGATAAACAATGCAGTAATGCACCCCCTGAGCCGCTCATGAGCTGCCTATCCGCAGAAGGCGGATTTTTCAATCGATCATTCTTGTACATTTGCACTTCAAGAGCGAAATTACGATGACTATAATTGAATAGCCCGAGCGAATTTATTCCGGCCTTTTTGCAAGTAAGGCCACAGAAGCCGCCGCCGAAAAACCTTTGACCTTCTCTCAAAGATTGGAATCTCCACAAATCCCGGTGCGATTCAGTGTGGTCTTTTTTCTCTGGAGCGAGTTGAACTTCCCAAACTTCTGATTCAGCTTGAGTTGATTGAGAAGCCCACACCCTAAGCATGGTGTACGCCATAAAACGGAAAAATAATGTCAGTCAACCGCCGTTGGTTTAGCCTTGTCAGCTCTGTGGTGCTCAGCACCGGCCTTGGCCTGTCTGGCCTCGCTTTAGCGCAGGCTACGGAAGGACCTGATGCCCTGATCAAACGCCTGTTCATCGAAATGCTGGACACTTTCAAAGCTGATAAAAACAGCCAGTCTGGTAACACCAGCAAAGTGCGTGCGCTGGTAGACAGCAAAATCATGCCCAATGTGAACTTGGTGCTCACCTATGCAGGCGCGTGGACCGAAGTGCGCGACAAAACTTTTTAGATGAAGCCGCTTCAAGGAGCCGCCACCGACAATTTAGTCGTGTTCAAAACCGAAATCAAAGGCCACGGCGATCCGATCCTGCTGGACTACCGCATGGAAAAATCAGCCGCTGGCTGGAAGATTTATGACCTGAACGTGCGAGGTGTGGGGCTGGTTGAGACTTACCGCCCGCAGTTTGGCGAAGAAATCGGTGCCAATGGCATGGATGGCTTTATCACTAAGTTGGCAGACCGCAACAAAGGTGCGAAAAAACAATAAACTCAGCGCCATGTGAACGCCCACCATTGAGATCACCCGGAGCAGTGCGCGGCTCCGTGCCCATAGGCTGGTCGAAGCCCTGAGAAAGGGTTGGCATGGCGGCCCTTGTTCCGGCTCTGGGTCGGCGCATCACAAGTGCCGAAGCCTCGGCATACTGCAGGTTTTACCGGTCGCCGGAGCGTTCACTGCGTGAGTACCGCATCGTGACTGATTTGCCACGTGGTGCTTCAGGGAAGGTGATCCTGTCTGAACTCATCACTTTGGGTACGGTACACCATGCGGCGCCCGAACCCTTCGATATCCAGTTCTCAGCCCTGCAAATCGCCCAGACAATGTCGCTCGAGGATGCTCAATCTTCTATAAAAACTGCGATGGTTTGACGACGTGAATGGTCCGAACCGCGCAGCCTCCTAGGCGACCATATCCTCAGCTTTGAGATTCAGCAGACTATGGTTCCCATCTAACTCCAAATCATCGTCTCGATCGCGTTCTATATTTCCTTGTTCAACGAGGTCCTCAAGCGATTGATCATCATTGTGTTTATTTTTACTGCCGAGGCTGCCTAGTACCGGTAAAGGGTCAACCAACTTCCACGCAGGAAGAGAGGCCACCCCGTATCAGCCAAAGGACATATCCAATGGTAAAGCTGGCGCTGACCCCAATCGTTGAGGCCACCACGTTACGATCAAGTGCGGCGGCCTGAAATACATCATCGCGCACCTGCTCCATATTTCTCTGGAAGGCGCTGTCTGTCGTCAGTTTGGCGAAGGCAATGGACTGATTTGGCAAGTTAATGCCGGGAAGCTCAAAATTTGGACGATCCAACTCTGCGGGGTTTCTTCCCGGGTCGATCGAAGATGGAATCGCCGACAGTGGATTGGTTGAGAGGGGTGCTTCCGCGTTTATTGAAATAGGTGTGGAATCCGGAAGTCTCATTTGATCTTGACGAATAAGACCTAAATTCAAAGAGGCTCTCTCTGCAACTGCCGACGATACACCTTCGTTATTTCCAGTTCCAGCTCTACTCCCTGCCAATTTTTGTGCTGATGAGGAGTCGGAGCCAGCCGCAGAAGCTCCAGATGGGAGCGCATTGTTGCCAACGTCCGCGATTTCTTTGGCACCTGCGGTATGGGCAGTAGTTGTTGCATTGATTGTCGAGCTAGAAAGTGCCGAGGACGACGATCCAAGGTTCGATGACGTCGCGCTACTGGCATTTGCATTTGAACCGCCGACATACGCGGGATTTGCTGTGACCGACACCTTGAGCGTCACCTGGGGTGCAGCACCGCTATCGGCGTCGCGTACGGTCAATTGCAATTGGTCGATACCAGCACCGGTCGGCAAGCTGCGATAAGACACGGCATTTGCATTGACATCTGCCTGAGTGAATGTGGCGCCCTTAATTAGGACGTTGCCATTTAAGAGTAAATCGCCTTGCGTGGGCAGCGATTCGAGCGTGTAAATTAATTGGCCCGCTGGGGACTCTAGATCGGTACTCAAAAGATTGGACGTGTCGATCACTGCACTTGCCGCACCGAGCAGCGTGAATCCTTGGGCGGATTGCACGATCGGTAGGTCATTGAAGGACGTGCCGAAGGCATTCGGATCGGAGTTAAATACTAAGCCATTAAGGGCTGCATTGATGTCTGAGACTGTGCCCGCAAAGCGCATATGTCCATCGCCCGAACCATCACCAACGCTAAAGTTCAGTCCATTCACCCCATTCAGACTAAGCAGGCCATTGCTCGCGTCGAGCGATATTTCCACGCTGACATTCCCATCGGGGTCCGTGATCGATATTAGATTGCCCTGGCCGACCGAAAAAACTAAAGGCGTGTCCTCAAGGCCGACAGCACTTGAGGGTGAGGCAATGACGGGCGCGTCATTGACCGCCGTAATACTAAAAGTGCGGCTCACGGAAATTGGGGTGGCCGATACAGGTTGAGCGCCAGTATTACCTTGATCGTCCACGGTTACATTTAAGGTGTAGCCCGCGCCGTTGGTGGGCACCACCCCTCGCGCCTGCCCGTGGGCAGATGCCGCTTCAAGACTTCTGACCCCGCGGCCAGAACCCGACCCAATCCCTTAGAACAAAGAGACTTGCGCGCCAGGGTCAGGCAGGCGGCTGTGCCCGCATCAAAGAGCGACCAATTAACTATGCCGGAGCACACCCGGTGAGACACTCATTAGGTGCCTAGCCGAGTTCAAGCTCGTGTGCACGGTGCTGAACTTACGTTGCATGGCTACAATGGGGACGATATGATGAGGGACGCGCACCCTGGCATCGCCGAAAACCAGCACCAGGGTCTGTCGCTCCAGCATTTACTCACCTAAGTCGTGTGAACGGGGTCGGCAGCGGGCTTTTGCTTTCCGAAATCAGGCGATCTTAAGGACGATCTTGCCGGTCTGCGCAAACCTCTCCATCAGGCCGACCGCGGTTTGGATCTCGGCGAGCGGATAGACTTGGTGCACCAGGGGCACCAGCCGCCCCGCACTGACAAAGTTGATCATCGCGGCGAACTCGGCCGGTGAGCCCATGGTCGTGCCCTGAATGCGAGCCTGCTTGAAAAACAGCTTGGCCATTTCCGGCCCCTGCTTGGCGTTGCCCAGGGTAGCGCCGTAAAATACATAGCGTCCACCCATGCGCAGCGTGTCGATCACGGTGTTCAAGCCCTCGCCGCCCGCGCTGTCGATGATCAGATCAAACCCGCCCGACTCCTTGCGCAACTTTGCATAGCACTCGGGGTCGCGGTAATCGCCAACACCGATGGCGCCAATCGCGCGCGCTTTTGCGAGCTTGTCTTCGCTGCTGCTGGTCGCCCAGACTTTCGCACCATGCTGAGCGGCCCATAAAATCGCAAAACTCGAGGTGCCACTGCCAGCGCCGGTGACCAATACATTCATGCCGGGTTGGATGCCGCCCATCGTGACGACCGCGCGCCAGGAGGTCAGGCCAGCCAGCGGCAGGGCAGCCGCCTGATCGAAGTCGAGGTGCGCGGGCTTGCCCTGGATGTCGGTCGAGGGCACGCAGATCGCTTCGGCAAGCGTGCCGGCGTCGGGCATGCCGAGGACGCGAAACGTCGCACCCGGAAAGGCCGGGTCGGCGCCCCATTCGCGGGCCGGATAGACCACAACCTCACGGCCGACCAGCGAGGCGTCGACACCTGGGCCGACGGCATCGACGACGCCAGCGCCATCTGAACCGATGATGCAAGGCAGCTTCATGCGCGGATACTGGCCGCGCGTCATGAAGTAGTCGCGCCGGTTCAGAGCCGCTGAACGAATCCGCACCCGAACCTCTCCGGCGGCCGGTTCGGGCATGGCGACGTCCTGCACCAAGAGTTTGTCCACGCCACCGGCTTCGGTCAGTACCACGGCTTTCATCATTTTGCTCATCGCGTTTGATCCACTAGAAAAACTGAGAGGTGACCGGCCGACGTGTTGAGGTCGGCCGAAGAATTGCGATGTTCGCATATTAGGGTCATGTGGGGCAATCGGCGTCAGCGCAAACCGGTCTGTGTCATCCGCAAAACTGCGCCGGAACCATCTCTTCGGAAGAAGCCCTGCAGGCCGAGTCGGCGCGTTACGTCGCACAGACCATTAACGATTATCCGGCGATGACATTTGAGCCTACGAGGATACCGCGAAGAGGTATCACCTGAAGCAAAGCCCTCCGGTCTCCTCAACATGGGAGACGCGCTCTCATTCCAGCTTGCCACGAAAATGAATTTGCAGTTGTTTTTCCAGGGAAGGGATTTTTTGACGACGCCCGAGAAAAACGCCATGAAGATGTTGGGATACGAAAAGAGCGAAAAGAATCTGGGCCTCCCAAGCAAGCCAAGCGCAGTCTAGGGACAGTGATTTGGTCAAGGTCTTCTATGCGCTTACACCAAGACGGCGGAAGGGCTGTTTACTGTTTTTCGCTGGGGCAAAAAGATCGGCGACTCGCAAGACATGTGTAGCGAACCAGATGGTCGTCATTCCGGGCGGTGCTCCTCGCGAGTTCCGTTAACCTGAGCAATGCCAGCTCATCGAGATGTTTGTGCCCGCCCGCGAAGACCTGTATCCCTGTTGACGGCACCGCAACAATCTTTGACGAATGCACCATGCTAAAGTTTCTAGATCTCTAGGCCTGAAGGCCATTCGACATTTAGAAAATCAAGGGAGACACCTCATGACAACACGCCGCCAAATTCTACAAGCTAGTGCTGCTTCATCCATGCTCTTTGGTCTTGGTGCCTCATTGGCCCAGGCCCAAGCACTAGCTCAAGCCTTAGAGCAAGTCAAGATTTTCTTTGGTTTTCCTCCAGGCAGTTCAGGCGATATTTGTGCCCGCCGGGTCGGCGAAAAGCTTGCAGGAAGCAGCTATACCAAGAGCGCGGCGATTGTCGAAAACAAGCCAGGTGCCGGTGGCCGTATTGCCCTTGAGGCGCTTAAAGCCTCGCCAGCCGATGGCTCCGTCTTGGCGGGGGTGGGCTTGCTACCTTATGGCGGCTTGATCGATGACATGGTGAAGAGTCAGCAGCTCGAGTTCAATCGCTGGGGGCCTTTGATCAAGCGTGTGGGTTTTACTGCCGAGTCTTGATTTGCGTCCCGAGCCCCACCATGAGCGCCCCGCACATCCTCAATCTCGGCCCTACCGTGCTTCAGCGCGGGTTGACTATTCCTGCCTTGCACTTGATCTATCAAACCTATGGCACGCTCTCGGCGGACAAGCGCAACGCAGTGCTTTATCCGACGTCCTATGGCGCGCAGCATACGGATATCGAATGGCTGATCGGGCCAGGGCGCATTCTCGACCCCGGTAAATATTTCATCATCATCGCGAACAAGTTCGGCAATGGCCTTTCGTCGTCGCCGAGCAATCTCGCCGCCCCGCACACGCAGGGTCGCTTTCCGGTGTTCACGCATTGGGACAATGTGCAGGCCCAAAAGCGACTCATCGAGGAAGTGTTCGGTATCGACAAACTAGCGCTGATCTATGGCTGGTCGATGGGTGGTCAGCAGGCGCTGCACTGGGGTGCAATCTTCCCCGACAAGGTCGAGAAGATTGCTGCGCTGTGCACCTCGGCCCGCACGTCGCCGCACAACAAGGTGTTTCTCGACGGCCTGCGCTCGGCGCTGACTGCCGATCCCGCCTGGGCCAACGGCACATTCTCATCTCATCCGGTACGGGGCCTTAGGGCTTTTGCGCGCTGCTACGCTGGCTGGGCACTGAGCCAAGCCTTCTACCGCGAGGAATTGTGGCGTAGCATCGGGTTCGCTTCGGTCGAGGATTTTCTCATTCGCAATTGGGAAGCCAACTTCCTGCGCCGCAACCCCGATGACCTGCTGTCGATGGTGGAGACGTGGATGCAATCCGACCTCTCCGACAATGCGATCTACCAGGGCGATCTTAAGGCCGCGCTTGGCGCGATCAAGGCGCATTCCATCATCATGCCGTCGACAACCGATCTCTACTTTACCGCCGAAGACAGCGCCATCGAAACGCGCCAAATGCCCAACGCCGAATTCCGGCCCATCCAATCCCTCTGGGGCCATCGCGCCGGCAACCCATTCGGCAATCCCAAGGACGAGGCCTTCATTCGAACGGCGGTCGAAGATTTGATGGCGCGTTGAAACACAGTCCTTGTCTAAAGTGTCCAGTGATTGCGGTGATCATGCCACCGAAGCCCGTATTGATCATGCCAGCTAACTCACCTATCTCCTCGTTGTAGCCTGGTAACCACTTCAAGAATTCGAAAGACTTCATGCTCAAACTAATCGGCTGCCGACACCTCGCAAATGCGCCTGACGGTGCGGCGCCGTGAAAGCGATACGCGGGTAGAGCTGCCGCGTAGCGAGTGGCAGCTCAAGGATGCGCGCACCTTGGAAATCCTCGCGCTGAACAGCAGCGCGAGCAGCGCCGTCAGCGGCCCGACCGTGGGTTCACTCTATGAGTTTCACTATCCTGCCAAAAACCCGGGGGTTCTCGGCATCGGTTATGCCGCGACCCGTGATTTCATTTCCTTTTTGCGCCACGAAGAACGTGACACACCCGGCACCGCCAACCCGGCGGGTGGCCGCAAGACCCATGCGTTTGCCATAGGCATCTCGCAGTCCGGTCGTTATGTGCGCGAACACATTTCGCTCGGGTTCAACCAGGATGAAAGCGGGCGCCGCGTGTTCGATGGCATGCTGGCCCACATTTCCGGAGTGGGCAGGGTGTTTCTCAACTACGAATTCGGCATGGCGGGGCGTACCAATACAGAACACGAAGACCATTTATATCCGGAGAACGAATTCCCGTTTTCTGCCGCCGTGCAGACCGACCCCTTCTCAGGAAAAACTGCCGCCCTATTTCGCAATGACGGCTTTGAACCACTCTTAATCGAAACCAATACTTCAACCGAATACTGGCAAAAGGGCGCCTCGCTCCTCACGACGGACCCGTTGGGCCAACGCGACGTGGCGCTGCCGGCAAACGCACGCGCGTATCTGGTGGCGAGTACCCAGCATGCTGGTCGCCCGGGTCTGCGGCCCGACCTCGGGCCGTGCATCAACCCGCGCAACCCGCACAATCCCATGCCCGCTGTACGCGAACTGATGGTGGCTCTGGATCAATGGGCCACGCTCGGCACGCCACCCCCGCCCAGCCGAGTGCCCTCCATCGCTGCGGGCACGTTGGTCAGGCCTGACAACCAGAGCTTTCCGGCCATCCCCGGCTTCGCGGTGGCGCGAGCTGGCAACACGCTGCCGCGCGACCGTCTGTTGCTGGAGGAGGATGTGGCGGCCTATTTGCGGCAGGCGCAGTCTGATGCGGTGCGCAAGCGGTTTCGGGAGTCTGGAGACCGTTAGTGTGAACACAGCCGACCCTTTTCCTTGGCCTTGTACAGCCAAGGAGCCCCTCGAACTTCAGAAGTAGAAATTAAGCCTACAGGCTATTCGGAGGTGACGCCACCTGCCCGCTGCGAGTCCATTTAGACAAAGCCTGGTCGTCTCCCATATTCAGTGTGGGATGATAATCTCAGATTTGATTTCAAAATTACAAAGACCATTCACGGAGACCTTGAAAATGCTAAAACCAAGCGCGCTGATCCTCGCATCCGTTCTCACGGCTGGCTGTGCAAGCATGCCCGCCGTGCCCGCCGCCACACGCGCGGAGTTAGCACCCCAGGGCAAGCTGCGCGCGGGCATGAATCTCGCGAATACCCTGTTCACCAAGAAAGACAAGGCGACTGGTGAACTGCAAGGCGTGAGCGTGGATCTGATGCGCGAGCTAGCCTCGCGCCTGGGTGTACCGGTCGATTTTGTGGTTCACGCCACGCCTGGAGAGGTGGCTGACGATTCGACAAAAGGAACATGGGACGTGGCGATCCTCGCCGTCGAACAGTCACGCGCCAAGACGATCACTTTCTCGCCACCCATTACCGAGATCGAGGCAAGCTACTTGGTGCACAAGGATTCGGCGCTTCGATCCGTAGGGCAGGTCGATGCCTCAGGCATACGCATTGCTGTCGCAGATAAGGCGGGATACGAACTGTATTTAACCAGAGTAATACGCAACGCAACGCTGGTGCGCGCGCCAAGCCTTCAGGGTGCCGTCGATCTTTTTAATGATCGTCGCGGTGACACTTTGGCTGGCTTGAAACCCAACTTACTCGACTTGATGGAAGCTAAGCCCGAGACTCGCTTACTCGAGGGCAATTTCATGGTTGTGAATCACGGCATGGGCACCCCAAGTAACCGACCAGCGGCGGCGGCCTTTCTGAAGGCCTTTGTGGAGGAGATGAATACCTCCGGATTTGTGGCCCGCGCTATCGCGCGACACGGCGTGAAAGGGCTGACTGCGGTGAAGTAATTAGCCCAAGCCTGGGCCGGTTCCGATTGCGCCGATTACAGAAGTCAACCCGTCGATGGCTTATAGTCTTTGTCTTTGAGTTCCACCAGATAGGCGCGCATCGGGCGGCCAGAAATGTTTTCGACCGTGTGGGTTTCGGCCGGCGCCCAAAAGACCATGCCCGACTTTTGCTCAGCGGTGATGAGTTTGTTATCTTCGGTGGTCACTTTGACCTTGCCATCGGACATGCCAATGGTCAAATGCGCCGGATGGGAATGCTTGCCCTGACCGCACACCCCAAGACCTGGCAATGAGCGGTATTCGAGCACTCGGACC